>NZ_JACYHC010000307.1:0-23919 GCF_017152085.1 Staphylococcus sp. EG-SA-2 | reverse complement strand
CTTCATAAGCAGTACCTATCATACTTAAAGCATCTGCACGATTCGGCGTTAAATCAAATTCCATTACTTGATCATCTAAATATAAAGCTTGTAAGGCATCTGTTCCTGGAACTTGGGATTCACTAAAAACATAAATGCCTGATTCAAAACTTTTCGGTATATAGTTACTTGAAATACCAATTTCTTGTAACGAACAAATCATACCTTCTGAACGTTCACCGCGTAATTTGGCACGCTTAATTTTAATACCACCAGGCAATCTGCCACCTACTTTAGCAACAATGACATATTGTCCTGCATCAACGTTCGGTGCACCACATACGATTTGTACAGGTTCGTCTTCTCCGATATCAACTTGGCAAACATTTAATTTATCGGCATCAGGATGTTTCTCTTTTGACTTAACGAAACCGACAACTAAATTTTTGATATCTTTTGTGTAGTCAATTAAATCATCCACTTCAATACCTGTGCGCGTAATACGTTCTGCCAAATCACTTACAGAATCATCGATTGTTACATATTCTTTCAACCATTCATTTGATATCAACATTACATGTCACCTCTATCTTCTACCGCTTTAAATTGATCTAAAAATCTCACATCATTAGTATAGAAATGACGAATATCTTCTATACCATATTTCAACATTGCAATACGGTCTGGTCCCATACCAAATGCAAATCCAGAGTACTCTGAAGAATCAAAACCAGCCATTTCTAATACATTAGGATGTACCATTCCAGCACCTAAAATTTCAATCCATCCTGTGTGTTTACACACATTACAACCTTTTCCTTTACATTTAAAACATGACACATCAACTTCTACAGAAGGTTCAGTGAATGGGAAGTAACTTGGACGTAAACGAATTTCACGATCAGCACCAAATAATTTCTTAGCTAACAATTCTAAAGTGCCTTTCAAATCACTCATTTTAACGTTTTTATCAACAACTAATCCTTCGATTTGTGTAAATTGATGACTATGTGTCGCATCATCAGAGTCACGACGATACACTTTACCAGGGCAAATAATTTTAACTGGACCTTGACCATGACGTGATTCCATCGTACGTGCCTGCACTGGTGATGTATGCGTACGTAATAAAATTTCATCCGTAATATAGAAACTATCTTGCATATCACGTGCAGGGTGTGATTTAGGTAAATTCAGCATTTCGAAGTTATAATGATCTTGTTCAACTTCATATCCATTCACAATTTCATAACCTAAACCTAAGAATAAGTCTTCAATTTCTTCTATTGTACGTGTTAATGGATGCTTTGAACCGATTTCAATATGACGACCTGGTAATGATACATCAATTGTTTCTTCAGCCAATTGCTTATTTAATTTTTCTTTAACTAACATCTGTTGTCTTTCATCTAATTCATTTTGAATTGTTTGACGCAATTCATTCACTTTTTGACCAAACGCAGGTTTCTCTTCATTCGGCAAATCCTTCATCAATTTCATTAGTCCGCTAACTGACCCTTTTTTACCTAAGTATTTCACTTTAACTTCTTGCAGTGCACGTTCATCATTTGCTTCATTAATATCTACAAGCGCTTGTTGTTTTAACTCTGACATTGTTTGTTGTTCAGACATATGTCACTGACCTCCCTATTCGAACTATTCATTTTCTATTGATCATATTTGTTGTTTAACTAAAAAATGACTTTCATCCTCTTAAAAATAAGGGACGAAAGTCATTTCCGTGGTACCACCCAAATTTATGCCTAAGCATACACTTGTTTAATATTGATAACGGATTGTCTTTCCGACTTAAATCTCTTTAAGTAACCAAAAAGGTGAAAAGACTTTAAATAATTGGAATAACTTGCAGTCACGATTATTCTCCCTAAAACAATTATTTATATAAATGTCCATGCCTTTTTATTGGTTTATATTCAATTGTGTATGCATTCACGTAGAAATGTTCTGTTAAACAATTAATTATAATTATATCGGAAAACTTTCAACACGGTCAACCTTTCAAATGATAAAGTAAAATACTACCTGCAATCGCTACATTTAAACTTTCAGCTTTACCATAAATAGGTATGATTAAATTTTGTGTAGTATGTGCTAATAATTCAGGATTAACACCTTCTCCCTCATTACCTAATAGTAATGCAAAAGAATCACTTGAAGTAACTTCTTTGTATGCCACTGCGTTTTCAAGTGCTGTACCATAAACAGGACCATTAAATTGAGTAATAAACGTATCGAGATCTTGTGTCATAACTGGCAAATGGAAAACACTACCTTGACTCGCTCGCAACACTTTATCTTGATAAGGATCTGTCGTACCCTTCTCCATTATTACAGCATCCATTCCAGCAGCATCCGCAGTTCTAATTAATGTGCCTAAATTTCCAGGATCTTGAACACGATCGATGAGCAATACTTGTTGTGCTTTAGAAATATCATAGTGCGGCTTCTCAATGATTGCGAAAAACCCTTGTGGTGTCACTGTACCTGATAAAGATTCAGCAACTTTCATGTTTATTTCAAAAACTTCTTGCGCGTATGCGATAATTTGCTGATCTAATCTTGCCGGTTCAATTGCAAATAATTGTGTAATTACAATTCCACTTTGATAAGCTTCTTCAATTAAATGCACACCTTCAATTAAAGCTAATCCAGTTTTATCCCTCTCACGTTTCTTTTTTAGCTTGTTCGCTTGTTTAATTCTATTATTTTGTGCAGAAGTAATTTGTTCCATTGATAGCTCCTCGCTTTATTTTTAAAAATAAAAATATTAATCATTAATAAGATGAAAACATTTGATTGTATAGTTAATATTAATTAATCGATTTTATCACTCATATTATTTCAAATTGTATAAATTTCTTTTATCGATACTACTACTATAAATCATACGCCCCAAAATATCATTATTAATTCTTTTCTTCTTCAAAATAAATCAAAATGATATAATTGATGATTATTTTCAAAGCACATTCAAATCAAACTATGTTTTAGCAATTTGTTGTTAGCATGTTTGTGTTCATTAAAAAAACGACCATCATCGGTATCATGTATGGTCGTTACAAAAGTTAACAATACCAATTGTCATAACAAGTACTGCAACCTCTTTAAATTCAATTATTTCATGTAACTATAGCCTATATCATATGTAATTACTTTGTTATTGATAATCGGGCTACTTTCATCTTCATTTTTACTTCTAACATGTTTATGCGCTGCTTTAAAGACATCAGATTTTAACCAATCCGTAAAAGCTTGCTTTGATTTCCAAACTGTTAAAATTTTCACTTCATCAAAATCTTCTTGTTCTAAAGTTTGTGTAACAAACATGCCATCAAAGCCTTCTAATGTTTCAATCCCATGTCTCGTGTAAAATCGTTCTATAATATCTTTTGCTGTTCCTTTTGTTAACGTCAGCCTATTTTCTGCCATAAATTTCATAATTATCCTCTTTTCTGTTTAACTTACCTTAATTATTTTTGCGACAACAACAATTCTTTTCGTTGTTTCACTATATGCATCTTCGCACGTTGATAAAGTCATTATTTTATCTTTTACCGTTACATTAACATCTGAATTAATTACAGATTTACGTTTTGTCTCATCTAAAAATTGTTGATAATCTTGATCATTTTCAAAATCTGTACGTATGTAATTATCTTTAGTAGTAGTTTTATATGCACTAAATACTTGCAATTGATATTTACCATATTTATTGTCAAATTCAATTATCTTGTGTTTTTCATAAAACGATTGCTTTAAATAATCTTCTAACACATCAAACATCGTATTATCACCGACATGGTGCCCGTATAAAATAGTATTATGATTTAAATTCTTCAATTCATTTCTAAAATCCATAAAAATACTACCTTTACGTCGATGTTCTCGCTCAAAATCTAAATTTAAATAATCGTGATTTGTCTTACCTTGTAGTACTGGATAATTTAATGATGTTCCTGATAATTTTATCCATCCAACAATGTCTTTATTTATTTTTTCAAGTGATTCAAATTGTGGTCTCACATGTTCTTGATGTTTGCTCATCAGCATTTGAAATTTTTGTTGTAATTTCTCATAATTTGCGCGTTCTTGCTTGTCTTCAATATATGTTTGAACAATTTTGTAACCAAAAATGATAATAATTACAACCAATAAAATTTGTACAATAGTTAAAAATCGCTTCATTCTCATAAAAATCCTCTTTTATTAACGACGTTTCTTCAGTCATCACTAAACCAGTTGTTGTACCGTTTTAGATTCGATTTCGTTGACTTTGACAAATTAAGTAAATTAGCATTGGACCACCGACAATCATTAAAATAGCATTGGCTGGAATTTCTAAAGGAGGCTGTATCACTCGTCCTAATAAATCAGCCACTAACAATAGCCATGCACCAATAACTGTAGAAAACGGAATAAGTACTCTGTAATTGCCCCCAACTAGCTTTCTAACCACATGTGGCACAATAATACCTAAAAAGGCTAGTTGTCCAACAATCGCAACAGTTGCACTTGCTAAAAATACTGCTAATAAACCTGTTAACCATCTGTAACGATCAATATTAAAACCGATACTTCGCGCTTGTATGTCGTCTAAATTTAGTAAATTCAATTTAGGGGACAATAGTAATGTTAATATTAATCCCAATAATGCTGATACTGCTAATATGTATACGTCGCTCCATATTTTCATTGTTAAGCCTTGAGGAATTTTCATTAAAGGGTTTTGAGTTAAAATTTCTAAAACACCATTTAATAATACGAATAACGCAACACCTACTAATATCATACTTACAGCATTGAATCTAAATTTAGAATGCAACAATATAATTATTAAAAATGGTATTAAACCTCCAATAAAACTTAATAATGGTAAGTAAAAGTACAATTGTGGAATAAACAACATACAAAGTGCTCTCATTATAAGTGCACCTGAGGAAACGCCAATGATATTCGCCTCTGCCAAAGGATTTTGTAGTGCTGCTTGTAATAATGCTCCAGAAACTGCTAACATTGCGCCAACCATCAATGCAATTAATATACGTGGCAATCGCAAATCAATGATTGAATCCACTGCTTCATTGCTACCAGTTGTAAATTTTGTAAATAGGTCATTAAATGACAATTTAATTGTACCGGTTACAAACGAAATATAAGCAGTTGCGATTAAAATGACTAACAAACATAAAAATAGTAGTTTCTTTTTATTTTTTATCATCATATCAACTCACTATTTTTTATCCTTATAAAATAAATCATATAATTGAGTCATTGCCTTATCAGCATCAACATTTGCTGTAATACCGAATGGCACTTCCTCTAAGTCATAAACATGATTATTTTTCACAGCTTTAAAATGTTTCCAAATATCATTTTGTTTAAATTCTTTTTGAAACATTTTCTTAACTTCTTCAGGCATTCCGTGTGGTAATCGTAAAATAATATCTGGATTGATATTCAACAAATTTTCAGTATTAGACGAAATATATTGACGATCTTTCACTTTAATAACATTTTCTCCACCTGCTATTTTAACTAAATCACCAATATATGATTTATCAGTTGCTACTAAATAGCTACCCGGTACACCCATTAATATTAATACTTTGGGATGTTTCTTTTGTTTAGCTGCTTTATTTTCAATTTTTTGCTTTACAGAATTTAAATGGTCATTTAATTCTTTTGCTTGTGCTTTACGATTAAATTGATCACCTAATTGTGTAATCGACTTTTGCATCCCTTTTAAACTATCAAAATCATAAAAGTAGCCTTTCATATTTAATTGTTTGTAAAATGGTTGCATTTCATCTTTAATCGTTGACACACTCAAAACATGTGTTGGTTTTAACTTTTTAACAGCTTCAACATTCGGCTCCATTGGTTGACCAATTTCCGGTACATCTTTATAACGATTAGGCAATGTCTTATATGACGTGGGTTTGCCGACAATTGGTAAATCCAATTTGTCCAATGTCATTGTCAATGCAACAGTTGTTGGTACGATTCTGAATTCGCCGGATTTAGTTGATTCTTGAGAACTGGAAGATTGACAGCTGGTTAAGATAACGACGCTTATCACTAAAATGGTTAAATACTTTATGATTCTCAAACTTGGTTACCTCTCTTTCTGCTGTATAAATGTGCCGAAATAAGTAAAATAGTTGCTAACACAATGCCAGCTGCAAATAAAATATATTGCTTTTTATGATTTGGTTCATCAAGTTCTTTAATATCACTAGATAATTGACTACTATTCTTGCTATCATCATCTCTATTAAAAGCTGGTAACGCTTTTTCTTTTTCAACTACTTTTTTCTTTTCCTTTTTTGATTTTTCATCTTTATGTTTCGGTTGCTCTTTGTGATTATTTTCAACCTTTTTTATTGTTGGAGGGCTATTTTCAACTTTTAATGTACCTGATGCTTTAGGTCGCTCATTTTCAATCTTTTTATTACTGTCTTGTTGCACTTTATCTTTTTGTACAGGAATATCATTTAATCCTTTTTCAGTAAAAAGGCTAGTACGTCTTTCCTTAGTATCTGATTTTTGACTATCTTTTTTGTCATCAATATCTTTTTTAAGCTGATCTTGATTATTTTCTTGATTTTGATGTTTTGAAGGCACTTCTTTTGCATCATCATGTTGTACTTTTTTCTCTTTAAAATGAATAGAATACACCATTTCTTTGTTATCTAGATTTTTCTTTTCAGCCAACGTTTTAACATGCATATTGATTTTATCCATATGCTGTTCAATTAAAATTCTTACTATTGTGTCATCCTTTTCATCTTTTATAACAAAAGGAAATTCTTCATTTTTGTCATTTTGAAAAACAAGTTGTTCTTTATCTATTTGACCTTTTAGCTTTACTTGCAAGTAAATTTTACCAGTCATATCTGAAATCAATTGCGCCTTTTCGTCAACTAGTTGTTGTTCCTCAGTTACATTTTTATTTTCTTGATTAAAAATTAGTAACTCTAACGCTTTATTCTCTTTTATCTTTTCATCAAAAATTGATGTAGTTAATTCTGTTTTATCTTTTGCTTCAGGTTGATTAAATTTGGCTGATGGATATTTTATCTCATCAGCCAACACGCTACCAATCATTGTTGTATATGTAAGTATACCTAAGCTAATAATAGCTATAATAGATTTTGTAGCAATTTGTTTAACATTTCTCATTATTCCACATTGCCTTTAGATTTTTTTCTAACAAACAATGTGATTGCGATTAATAATGCTAAGGATGCAACTGGTATTGCATATATATATGCAGGTGTACCAGCATTTGTTTGTGGATTTTCTACTTTGTCTTTATTCGAACTATTAGATTCACTTTGACCAGTAGTCGTTCCATCAGATCCTTTGTCACTACCTGAAGCAGAATTTTTATCATCTTTACCTGGTGCATTAGCACCTGCTACATCAGTTGGTCCATTAAATTTATATGTAATGTTGTAATGATGGTCATATTTGAATGGCTTTCCATTTACTTTTTCATCGATATAAACGTCAATTTTTCCATCTATTTTACCGTTCAACTTACTTACTTCAAATTCAGAAGTGCGTTCATCTTTGGCAGTGTTTTTACTAATAATATTTTCTTTATGTCCTTCGATACTCATTCCAGTAATCCAATGACTGTGGTTGACAGTTATTTGAACATACAATTTACCATTTTTCTTAATGTACTTTGCCGGTTTATTAAAATAGTCATTAGCAATTGACGTGTCATTGGTATTGTATTTGTAAACCTCATAATTCAAAGTACCGCTATCTGCGGCATTTGCAGAATTACTGAATGTCGCGATGATGATAATTAACGCTAAAATCGTTGTATTAAAAACTTTTAAAATATTTTTCAAAACATAATCCTCCTTTTTATGATTGCTTTTAAGTCTTTAGTAAAATCATAAATAATAATGATTATCATTGTCAATATTTATTTTATAATCAATTTATTATTGTTATACGGAAATAGATGTGCTAGTATAATTGATAACCATTATCAATTGCAATGGTTAATCATCTCATATAACAACACATAATTTGTATCCTTAGGAGGAAAACAACATGACAAAACATTATTTAAACAGTAAGTATCAATCAGAACAACGTTCATCAGCTATGAAAAAGATTACAATGGGTACAGCATCTATCATTTTAGGTTCCCTTGTATACATAGGCGCAGACAGCCAACAAGTCAATGCGGCAACAGAAGCTACGAACGCAACTAATAATCAAAGCACACAAGTTTCTCAAGCAACATCACAACCAATTAATTTCCAAGTGCAAAAAGATGGCTCTTCAGAGAAGTCACACATGGATGACTATATGCAACACCCTGGTAAAGTAATTAAACAAAATAATAAATATTATTTCCAAACCGTGTTAAACAATGCATCATTCTGGAAAGAATACAAATTTTACAATGCAAACAATCAAGAATTAGCAACAACTGTTGTTAACGATAATAAAAAAGCGGATACTAGAACAATCAATGTTGCAGTTGAACCTGGATATAAGAGCTTAACTACTAAAGTACATATTGTCGTGCCACAAATTAATTACAATCATAGATATACTACGCATTTGGAATTTGAAAAAGCAATTCCTACATTAGCTGACGCAGCAAAACCAAACAATGTTAAACCGGTTCAACCAAAACCAGCTCAACCTAAAACACCTACTGAGCAAACTAAACCAGTTCAACCTAAAGTTGAAAAAGTTAAACCTACTGTAACTACAACAAGCAAAGTTGAAGACAATCACTCTACTAAAGTTGTAAGTACTGACACAACAAAAGATCAAACTAAAACACAAACTGCTCATACAGTTAAAACAGCACAAACTGCTCAAGAACAAAATAAAGTTCAAACACCTGTTAAAGATGTTGCAACAGCGAAATCTGAAAGCAACAATCAAGCTGTAAGTGATAATAAATCACAACAAACTAACAAAGTTACAAAACATAACGAAACGCCTAAACAAGCATCTAAAGCTAAAGAATTACCAAAAACTGGTTTAACTTCAGTTGATAACTTTATTAGCACAGTTGCCTTCGCAACACTTGCCCTTTTAGGTTCATTATCTTTATTACTTTTCAAAAGAAAAGAATCTAAATAAATCATCGTCACACTCATAACTTAATATATTTTTTATTTTAAATTTTATTTAACCTATGTCATAGATATTTCATAATCTATAACATAGGTTATTTTTTTATAAAATAACGTTGCAATTAACTACCATTTCAATGTACAATACAAGTAATCAATTGATAATGATTATCAGTTGATAATATACAATTAGGAGTTGTTTCTACAACATGAACAAACAGCAAAAAGAATTTAAATCATTTTATTCAATTAGAAAGTCATCACTAGGCGTTGCATCTGTAGCGATTAGTACACTTTTATTATTAATGTCAAATGGCGAAGCACAAGCAGCAGCTGAAGAAACAGGTGGTACAAATACAGAAGCACAACCAAAAACTGAAGCAGTTGCAAGTCCAACAACAACATCTGAAAAAGCTCCAGAAACTAAACCAGTAGCTAATGCTGTCTCAGTATCTAATAAAGAAGTTGAGGCCCCTACTTCTGAAACAAAAGAAGCTAAAGAAGTTAAAGAAGTTAAAGCCCCTAAGGAAACAAAAGCAGTTAAACCAGCAGCAAAAGCCACTAACAATACATATCCTATTTTGAATCAGGAACTTAGAGAAGCGATTAAAAACCCTGCAATAAAAGATAAAGATCATAGCGCACCAAACTCTCGTCCAATTGATTTTGAAATGAAAAAAGAAAATGGTGAGCAACAATTTTATCATTATGCCAGCTCTGTTAAACCTGCTAGAGTTATTTTCACTGATTCAAAACCAGAAATTGAATTAGGATTACAATCAGGTCAATTTTGGAGAAAATTTGAAGTTTATGAAGGTGACAAAAAGTTGCCAATTAAATTAGTATCATACGATACTGTTAAAGATTACGCTTACATTCGCTTCTCTGTTTCAAATGGAACAAAAGCCGTTAAAATTGTAAGTTCAACTCACTTCAATAACAAAGAAGAAAAATACGATTACACATTAATGGAATTCGCACAACCAATTTATAACAGTGCAGATAAATTCAAAACTGAAGAAGATTATAAAGCTGAAAAATTATTAGCGCCATATAAAAAAGCGAAAACACTAGAAAGACAAGTTTATGAATTAAATAAAATTCAAGATAAACTTCCTGAAAAATTAAAGGCTGAGTACAAGAAGAAATTAGAGGATACAAAGAAAGCTTTAGATGAGCAAGTGAAATCAGCTATTACTGAATTCCAAAATGTACAACCAACAAATGAAAAAATGACTGATTTACAAGATACAAAATATGTTGTTTATGAAAGTGTTGAGAATAACGAATCTATGATGGATACTTTTGTTAAACACCCTATTAAAACAGGTATGCTTAACGGCAAAAAATATATGGTCATGGAAACTACTAATGACGATTACTGGAAAGATTTCATGGTTGAAGGTCAACGTGTTAGAACTATAAGCAAAGATGCTAAAAATAATACTAGAACAATTATTTTCCCATATGTTGAAGGTAAAACTCTATATGATGCTATCGTTAAAGTTCACGTAAAAACGATTGATTATGATGGACAATACCATGTCAGAATCGTTGATAAAGAAGCATTTACAAAAGCCAATACCGATAAATCTAACAAAAAAGAACAACAAGATAACTCAGCTAAGAAGGAAGCTACTCCAGCTACGCCTAGCAAACCAACACCATCACCTGTTGAAAAAGAATCACAAAAACAAGACAGCCAAAAAGATGACAATAAACAATTACCAAGTGTTGAAAAAGAAAATGACGCATCTAGTGAGTCAGGTAAAGACAAAACGCCTGCTACAAAACCAACTAAAGGTGAAGTAGAATCAAGTAGTACAACTCCAACTAAGGTAGTATCTACGACTCAAAATGTTGCAAAACCAACAACTGCTTCATCAAAAACAACAAAAGATGTTGTTCAAACTTCAGCAGGTTCTAGCGAAGCAAAAGATAGTGCTCCATTACAAAAAGCAAACATTAAAAACACAAATGATGGACACACTCAAAGCCAAAACAATAAAAATACACAAGAAAATAAAGCAAAATCATTACCACAAACTGGTGAAGAATCAAATAAAGATATGACATTACCATTAATGGCATTACTAGCTTTAAGTAGCATCGTTGCATTCGTATTACCTAGAAAACGTAAAAACTAATAAATCGTCTTTATATTTAATTATTAAATTAACAAATTTTAATTGGCGGATGAGGTATCCAGTTACCTCGTTCGCCAATTATTTTTCGCAATATAAAAAGTCCCACTTAAAACAATCATTTTAAGCGGGACTTTTTATATTGAGTAACTAAAATTATTTAGCTGCTACTTCTTCGCCATTGTAAGAACCACAGTTTTTACATACACGGTGTGATAATTTGTATTCGCCACAGTTTAGGCATTCAGTCATACCTGGTACTGAAATTTTGAAATGCGTACGACGTTTGTTTTTTCTAGTTTTAGAAGTTCTTCTTTTTGGTACTGCCATGATATATCCTCCTTAGATTATAAACGAAAAATACTAAATGTTAGTTTAATTAACAACATTATATCATTAATTAAACTACTTATTGCTCTTTATCATATAATTGTTGTAATTTTTGAAGCCTTGGATCAACTTGTCGTGATTCTGAATCATCTTGTTCTTGCTGTTTAGCAAGCTCATCTAATTGATCCTCATCGATTACTTCCCAACCATTACCTACTGTCAACATTTGGTCACTTTGCTCTGAATAAGCTCTCATTGGTTTCTCAATAATAACTATATCCTCGACAATATCCTGAAGATTAACCATACCATCTTTAATAATGTGATAGTGTTCATCTACATCATCTTGATCATCGTTATACTGATTGTACCCTTCTAAATCAAATACTTCTGTAGTAGTTACATCTAGTGGGACTTTTACTGGTACAAGAGTACGTGCACAAGGCATTGTATACGTTCCAGTAATGTGAATATCCGCAACGACTTCTGTTGACTTAATGGTTAACTGACCTTGGATTGTAATTGGAGATAAATCAATTAAATCTAATGATTCTTTTAAATTGTCAAAACTCACCGTTTGATCAAATTCAAATGGCTTACCTTGATATTTCCTTAATTGCGTAATTGACCATTTCATATGGCTTCACCTCTAACAAGCACAAAATTTATTTTAACTTTCTAAGAACAAGTTGTCAAGATTTTTTCTTAACATATCATGTTCTGTTACAATATTAATAATGAATACCGAAAGGACGAATTGCAAATGAAAAGCGTTGGCTTAATCACAGAATATAATCCCTTTCATAATGGGCATCAATATCATATTAATCAATCTAAAAAACTTACAAATGCTGACGTTACTATTGCAATAATGAGTGGTAACTTTGTCATGCGTGGCGAACCAGCAATCTATAATAAGTTTACTCGTGCAAAAATGGCATTATCAACAGCTGATTTAGTTATCGAACTACCAGCAACTGCCAGTTTATCATCTGGCGATCATTTTGCCGAACTAGCAGTTAAAGTCGCAGATTATATGAGTGTCGATACAATTGCATTTGGTAGTGAAAATAATGATATCAAAACATTAAAGCAATTAGCACACAGCATTAATGAAATTGAACAATCTGAATCCTTTTCACAAAAAGTAAAAGAAGGTAAAAGCTACCCTCGTATCATTAGCGAATTATTAGAGCATCATGAAGCACTAGCAAGTCCTAACAACATACTTGGTATTAGTTACCTGAAAGCAATTGCTAAAAATGCTAAAAACATCAATGCAATTTCTATCAAACGAGAAAATGCTCAACATCATGATTCATTAATTCAACACCATCAGTTTGCAAGTGGTACATCTATTAGAACATCAATCATTAGTCAAGATGATCATTGGCATCATGTGGTACCTAAAGATATTCAACACTTGTACGTAACACCTCATATAACATTAAATCAAATATTTCCATATTTGAAATATCAAATCATAGCTATGACTACAGATTCATTAAAAAATATTTATACTGTTACTGAAGGTTTTGAAAATCGTTTGAAATCTAACATTTATGAAGCAACTGATTTTCATCATTTTGTAAAATTACTAAAAACAAAGCGTTATACATATACGCATATCCAAAGACTGTTAATGAATGTATTATTAAACATTAAACCTACAGATGTTACGAGTAACATTCACGCAGTTAAAGTATTAGCGATGAACGACCGTGGCAGACAATATTTAAAGCATTTAAAAACAGCGTTCCCAGAAAGACAATATATAACCAATATTAACAAAAGCAATGCACATTACTTCACAAATGAAATCAAAGCAACACACATATACAATGCAATAAGCGGGCAACAACAAACAGATTTCAACACGCCTGTCATACAGCAATATCGTTAACAAATGAAAACAGTATTTTAGGATTGTAAACCATGATAAACCTAAAATACTGTTATTTTTATTACTTAAATTTCTTCTTCAATGCCTTTTCAACATAAGGTGGAACGAATTCAGAAATATCTGCTCGATAAGCTGCAACTTCTTTAACAATACTTGAACTTATAAATGAATAATTAGTACTAGACATCATATATAACGTTTCAATTTCATTGTTCAACTTTTTATTCATTGAAGTTAAGCGTAATTCATATTCAAAATCACTGACTGCTCTTAAACCACGTATGATTGTTTTAGCTCCTACTTGTTCACAATAATCGACTAGTAAACCACTAAATTGATGAACCTTGACATTAGGTAAATGTTTAACAGATTGTTCAATTAAATCCATACGCTCTTCTAAACTAAACGTACCTTCTTTTTTACTATTTTTAAGAACACAGACATGAATTTCATCAAATCTATCTGTACTTCTCTCAATAATGTCTAAATGACCATAAGTAATGGGGTCAAAACTACCCGGAATGACCGCTATTGTATGTTCCATGCTATTCTCCCTTTTCTAATAACAATGTGTCTGTCAACCCATAATGGTAACGTTTAATCATATTAAACGGTTGATAGTCTATTTCTTCATGATTGCTAAATTCACAAACGATGATACCATTTTCTTTCAATAAATTAAACTCTGAAATTAGTTTTAAAGCTTTATCAATGAGACCTTTATTATAAGGTGGATCTAAGAAAATGACATCAAATTGAATATCACGTTTTGACAATGCTTTTAAAGCTCTATCTGCATTATTTTTATAAACTTCAGATTGTGCCTCTAAATCCAAATTCGCAAGATTTGATTTAATAACTTTTACAGCTTTAAAATTTTGATCAACAAAGATTACCTTATCCATACCTCGAGAGAGTGCTTCTATTCCAAGCGCCCCGCTTCCTGCAAATAAATCTAAACCTATACCTGACACATCATATAAACTATTAAAGATACCTTCTTTAACTTTATCCATAGTTGGTCTCGTATTACGGCCTTCCATACTTTCTAAAGCTTTACTTTTATGTTTACCTGCAATGACGCGCATGTTGTTCACACTTCCAATTCATTTAGTTATTTAATATAATTTATTGAGAAAAAGGAGAATGATAAACCAATGAAACAAACATTTATTACACTTGGTGAAGGTCTAACAGATTTGTTCGAATTCATGACGATGATTGAATATAACCATCAACGTATTGATAAAATTATCTATTTTCATTCACCACAAGCTGAAAATAAAAAGTCATCTGTAGCAATCATTATGAACCCTACAACTGGCAATCATTTCCAAGCATTTTATATCATGATTAACGCTATTAAATATCCATATCCAGATTCAAATAAAAAGTTTCAAATGATTAATGATTGTGCTGAAAAATTCGACATACCAATTTTAGGTATCGATGTACAGCCCCCTCAAGCATTTCATGATTTATCGTTATATTATAATTATTTAATTAGTGTGTTAAGGCTCCAAAAATGGATACCAGAACTTCAATAATATTAATTATATATTTCGTGTTTCTCTTTTTCGTAAGTTTTCTTTAAGTATTTATATGGTGAGCCATCAATGTGTCTAACGTATTTAAGTTGCATTAGTTTATGTACAATTTGATCAACATCTTGCTCATTCACATACATAATTACAAATTTACGATCTCTATTTGAATGAACGATATGTCCATATTTTCGGATTTGTCGTTCATGTTTCATATGTTTTAAATAAACTACAATACTAGTTCTTGGGATTAAATTCATTTAAACCTCACTCCATTTATTTTCAGCATTAATCATATCATGTCTTTATTAATTTTAAAATATTAAGCTACCTTAATTATGTCTTATGTAATTGCTCGATAAATGTATTTAGATTATATTAAACATCATTATATTAATTCAATTCTCAAGAGCATCACTATATGATTAACCACACATTTCGCTGTAGTCAGAACTATGATTTTGTTAAGCTATAAAAGTAAACGAGGAGGAATTTTCTATGAAAAAAGTAAACAGAAACATTTTAAATGCGGTACTAGTCGGTGCTGGATTTTTAAGTAGTCTATTAATGATCAATAAAAATAAAGTGATTACTAAAAAGCAAACCATCCCTGCTTTTTTCAAAGGCAATGCACCATATATATTTGCGCATCGCGGTGGTATGGCTTTAAGACCAGAGCAAACGCAACTTGCATTTGACTATGCTAAACAATTAGGCGTTGATGGCTTTGAAACAGATGTGAGACTCACAAAAGATCAACAGCTTATCGTTTTTCATGACGCAACTGTTGATAGAACGACGAACGGCTCTGGAAAAGTTAGTGCCCACACATTAGCAGAATTAAAGAAATTAGACGCAGCTTATCACTTCAAAGATATCAATGGACTAACACCATATCGTGGTCATGCACACACAACTATACTAACCTTCGATGAGTTGCTGAAGCAATATCCTGATATGTATATAAACGTAGACTTAAAAGATGCTCCTGAATCCTATGAAGGCTCAATCGCACCACAAATTATGTTTGATACAATTGCAGAAAATCAAGCATTTGACCGCGTTCTTGTGACAAGTTTTTATAAAGAACAAATCGTTCGTTTTAATAAAATTGCACAAGGATCCGTCGCAATTGGTGCTAGCCAACAGGAAGTTACAGAAGCATTTTTAAAATATCATTTATTAGGTGGTAGGTACTACCAACCATTAGCACAAACGTTCCAAATGCCTACTCATTTTAAAGGCATTGATTTGACTTCATCTCGTTTTATCAAATGGTTAAATGATATGAATATCATTCCAGGCTATTATGGCGTAAATAGTATAGATCTGATGAATGATTTATACCAAAAAGGTGCACACACGATTGTGACAGATCGACCAGATTTAGCACAACAATTCAAACAAACAATCCCGAATAAATAAAAACATCGAGTCAGATGCTAGTTAGTGGTTTCAATAACCACCTTTTTCTGACTCGATGTTTTTTATAATGAACAATTACAGGATCCGCCCGTCGCACAACCACTATGTGATGTTTGAAAGAATGGATTACCTGTTTCTATTTTGACATGCTCTGAAACAGCGTACGCAATTTTCGTAACAACTTCATCAATTAAATGTTGAAGTGCCATTTCCCTAGCTTTGTAATGCATCACAACGTCAAGCATCTCATATGCTCTTTTGCGTTGTCTTGTCTCTAACATGACTTTCTTATAATCAGGATGATATTTCCCGAAACGCATTACTTCATCATATTTCTCTTTTGATTTTAAAAATGATTGATAAAGTAAATGTGCTTCGTCATTGTTTTCGAGCGCCTGTTTAGCTTGCTCAAATGATGCATAAATATCTGATGCAACTATCATATCAGCTAGTTCATCAATATCATCTAATATCGCTAGTGAAGCTTCATTAATCATAAATACCCCTCATTGTTATTTTTCTAAGAAAATTAGTGAATAATAATCTCTCATTACATCTCCACCCATCTCATCGTATTTTGAATTTAATAGACGAGATCGATGTATACCTGAATTCATCCAACTATGGATTAATGTTGGTACATCATTAAACGCATAACCAACATTTTGAGCAGTTGTTTTATAAGTAACGTGATTTTTATCTAATTGCCCTCTTAATGCGTCCTCTGTAAATTCAACACTATCAGAACCATTAGAGGTCGCTTCATATAAGTTATTAGATGCAATATGTGCTAAATCGCTATTGATTTTCAATGGTTTTAATCCTTTTAATTTTCTCATTTCATTCGTTACTTCATAAAGAGAAATTAATTGATTTGGATTTTGCTCAACTGGACGCTTATTATGCTCTTCTGACGTAGAATTAGAATTTAATTGATAAGGTTCAATATCTGCTAACATTTCTTTTGTTAAAAATCGTACACTTAGCACCTTTTTCGATTGTTGATCAGAATACACTTGTGCATATATGTCGCCATATTTAATCAGTGTTTGTGTTTTTAAATCTTCATCTGAAAGTTCAAATTCATATTTTTTACCATCAACTTTAAAGGAAGGTTCTGGATTAATACTTGTATGATTAAAAATTTCTGCAGAATGTTGTCCTATTTTTAACGGACTAACATTGACTTTCTCACCTGTAGCATACACTGAAACGATTTCTTCACGTTTAGTTGAAACAATGTAATAACTGTTTTTGTCTTTAAACACATAATTTTTGTAACCATCTCTAAAAGGGTAGACACGATCTGCTTGTCCAAATTTAGAAGTAAGCACTTTAATATCTTTACCTACCCATGTACCAACACCTTCTTTAGGCTTTGGATTTTCAGCATGGTTATTTGATTTATTCACCTGTTCAGATCTATTTACTTTATTACCTTTATTCGGGTTCTCTAATACATCAAATTTTAATCTCGGTGAATAAAAAAGATATATTAAAAATCCAACTAAAAATAATACACCGACGACTCTTATAATTAACTTTTTCATCAATCAACCACCTAAAAAGTATTAATACTATTGTAAAAAACAACACATTAATTAGCAAATTTTCAACACTGACATAACTGTGTCGTTTCGATAAAACAAAATCATCTTCAGGCATAATTTTAACGTCATAAAGATTTTCCCTACACTCTATATCATAACCTATCTTTATGTTTTCAGGTTGAATTTCATTATTAAGATTAAAATATGTATAAAAAAATGGACAGTTAAGGTATCAAATGAATACCATCAACTGTCCGACTATTCTTCATCAAAAAACCTGATAAAACAAATTGCCTTATCAGATTAGTATCATTTGTATAAGCATATTAATGACCAAATGTTGCTTTAATCAGTGATGTCGTTTCTCCACCTGGATATAATACATATAATAATAAGTAAACTGCTACACCTGTAATTGCAGTACAGAACCATATAACTGAAGCGAATGGCCCGAATTTGCGGTGTACATTATATTTATCTTTAAATGCAGTAATAATTTGAACTAGGCCTAGAATACCACCAATTGTTGCTAAATTAATGTGGAAAAATAAGAAAATCGTATAATATTTCTTAATTGATGCTGGTCCGCCAAATGCTGTATTACCGATAAAAATCGTTCTACTTGCATAGATTAAGAAAAAAGTTAAAGCAAAAACAGCTGCAGCTAACATAACATTTTTGTGTTTATTTATTTCCCTTTTCCAAATAAGTCTCCAACCAATGGCAATTAAAATTGCACTAATGACAATACATGTCGTACTAATCGTTGGTAAAATTGGAACGCCCATATTTTTCATCCTAACTTAATTAATCTAGATCAAAGTAAGTAATGAAACAATTACAGCTAACACGAAAAAGATCACTAAATAATTTAGTGAATATATAAACATTTGTGTTGCCCATTTTGTTTGATCTGAATTTTTCTTAAATGTTGTTAAACCTAATGCAATCCATCCTAAATTTAATAATGTAGCTAACACTACGAATACGACACCTAAATTTATTAGTAATAAAGGTACTGGCAATAAAATAATCAACCAGATAAACATACTGACACGTGTACGTTTAAAGCCTTTAACTGATGGTAACATTGGAATATTTGCAAGTGCATATTCATCTTTACGTTTAATAGCTAAGGCATAAAAATGAATTGGTTGCCAACAAAATACAACTAAAAACAGCGCAATCGCTGTTAAACTAATTTGTCCTTCAATTGCAACCCATCCAATTAGTGGTGGTACTGCTCCAGGAAAACTCCCAATCACTGTGTTCCATGTTGTATGTCTTTTAGACCATATTGAGTAATAAGACACATAACCTACAATCCCCATAAGACCAAGTACGCCTGATGGTATATTCAATAAAAACAAACAAATTTCTCCAACTAACATCATACCAAAACTTAATAGTAATAAATTTTGATCTGTAATTCTATTATTTACAGTTGGTCTATTTTGTTTACTAGGCATAATACGATCAATATCTTGGTCGTAATAATTATTTAACGCACATGCGCCACCCATAATTAAAGTAGATCCTAATAGCATTAATAAAATTTGAGGTATTGATGATAAGAAGGAATGATTTGTCATTACAACTGCTAGCCATGCGCCCGCAAAAGCCGGAATTAAGTTACCTTGAACAAGTCCCATTTTAATTATCTGTTGCAATTCTTTGAAGTTAACTCTGCTAATATTTTGTGACAAAGTATGCTCTTTGCTCATAATCCCCCTCCTTAAATTTGTTCATATAAGATTATGATATCTTAGATTGCATAAAAAGACTAGGTTTAATAAAATTAAAATGTGACAAATTAACGACAAGAGAAAATGTCAATTTTGTGACACAAATAACATTTAATTTATTGCTATAATGTATATGTTAGAAAATTTTAATAAGTAGAATCATGCATCTAAAAGAGATTAATATTTAAGCTTCAAATTTGAGTAAACGTGGATTACATAATTATCCCAATAAAAAAATCATTACGATTAAGTTCTTTTTATGTCGTCCACATACAATACTTGTAAAATTAAATCATATTTCCTGCGTTGGATCCCATCTTTTCATATCCTACAATCAGGTCAATTTATAGTATCATCTCAAATCCGGCTATTAATTCTAATTCTCAGTGATGCGTTTTTTTATGATGGGGTGTATAAATTGTTTGGCAAAAAGAATTTAAAATGGTTAGGTGTCGTAGCAACGTTAATGATGACATTTGTACAACTTGGTGGAGCCTTAGTTACCAAAACCGGATCAGCTGATGGTTGTGGTTCTTCTTGGCCACTATGTCATGGTGCGTTGATTCCAGAATTCTTTCCTATTGATACGATTATTGAGTTAAGTCATAGAGCCGTTTCAGCTTTGTCTTTATTAATGGTCTTATGGTTAGTTATCACTGCATGGAAACATATAGGCTATATTAAAGAAATTAAACCTTTATCAATCATTAGTGTTGGATTCTTATTATTGCAAGCATTAATCGGAGCTGCCGCTGTTATTTGGCAACAAAACGATTACGTTTTAGCATTGCACTTTGGTATATCATTAATCAGTTTCTCATCTGTATTTTTAATAACATTGATTATTTTCTCTATAGATCAAAAATATGAAGCTGACGAATTATATATCAAAAAGCCATTAAGACGTTTAACATGGTTAATGGCAATCATCATTTATTGTGGTGTTTATACTGGTGCACTAGTGAGACATGCGGATGCAAGTTTAGCATATGGTGGTTGGCCATTGCCATTCCACGATCTTGTACCACATTCAGAACAAGATTGGGTTCAACTCACGCATCGTATCATGGCTTTTATAGTGTTTACGATTATTATGATTACTTATATTCACGCTGTTAAAAATTATCCAAATAATCGTACTGTTCATTATGGTTATACAGCTGCATTTATACTTGTTATATTACAAGTTATCACAGGTGCATTATCTATTATGACAAATGTTAACCTGATAATCGCACTTTTCCATGCATTATTTATCACTTATTTATTTGGTATGACAACATACTTTATCATGCTAATGTTACGATCAGTAAGAAGTGACAAGCAATAACAAAAAAGCAAACCGTAATTTTAATGGCACGCCCATTAAAATTACGGTTTTTTATATCAATATTTAAAATTAAACCTAAGCCATGTAAAAACGAGATTACACGTCAATTGTTGTGTAATCTCGTTTTATTTTAATCATTTTAGTCAGTTGCTTTTTCAATTTCGATTAATAAATCGCCTGTCGCTATTGTGTCACCATTATTTACAGTTACTTGTTTAATCACACCGTCAAATGGTGCTTGAATTGTTGTTTCCATTTTCATAGCTTCAGTAATTAGCAACGGCTGGTTAGCTTTCACAGATTCACCTACACTAACCTTGACTTCAGTTACTGAACCTGGCATTTGCGCACCGATATGACTTGGATTACTCTTATCTGCTTTTGGCTTAACGTTCGCATTTGTATGCACATTCTCATCTTTAATGTAAATACGTCTCGCTTGACCATTCATCGCATAGTAAATCGTTCTATTACCATTTTCATCTGGTTCACTAATCGTTTCTAGTTTAATAATTAATCGTTTACCCTTATCGATTTCGATTTCTACTGTTTCACCATTACGCATTCCAAAGAAGAATGTAGGCGTATCAAGTAACGATAAGTTTCCGTATTGATTTCTAGTTTGAATATATTGTTCATATACTTTTGGATATAATACATAACTAATAATATCTTGCTCCGTAACAGGACCTTGTTGCTCTTCTTCAAGCAACTCACGGACTTTTTCAAAATCAACTGGCTCTAGATATTCACCTGGACGAGCTGTTAGTGCTTCTTGGCCTTTTAAAATAACCGCTTGTAAATCTTTATTAAAACCATTTACAGGTTGTCCTATTTCGCCTTTGAAGAACGACACTACTGATTCTGGGAAATCTAATTTATAGCCATCTGTAATCACGGATTGTTCATCAAGATCATTTTGTACCATATAAAGTGCCATATCACCAACTACTTTAGACGATGGAGTTACTTTTACGATATCACCAAATAAGAAATTCACTCTGCGATACATATCTTTGACTTCATCAAATCTTTCGCCTAAACCTAAACTTTTAGCTTGTTGACTTAAATTCGAATACTGTCCACCAGGCATTTCATGTTGATAAATTTCAGTATTCGGTGATTTGATATCACTTTCAAAGTCTGAATAATAAGTACGTACAGTTGACCAATAATGACTAAGTGACTCCATACCTTCAATATCAGTTCTAAGGTGGCGTGGGAAGCCATTTAATGCATAATATAACGAATTGGCGCTTGGCTGACTTGTTAAACCACTCATTGAAGCAACAGCAGTATCAATGATATCGACCCCAGCATCTATTGCTTGTTTGTATGTTAATAAACCATTACCACTTGTATCATGAGTGTGAAGATGAATTGGTAAATCTACAGCTGATTTTAACTCACCAATCAATTCGTAAGCGGCTTTAGGTTTTAATAAGCCTGCCATATCTTTAATCGCTAAAATATGGAAACCTTCACGTTCTAACTCTTTAGCTAGTTTGACATAATACTCTAAAGTATAAATGTTTGATCGCTCAGGATTTAAAATGTCACCTGTATAACAAATAGTACCTTCAGAGATTTTGCCCGCTTCTTGTACTGCTTCATTGGCAACTTTCATTTGATCTACCCAGTTTAATGAATCGAAAATTCTAAAGACATCTATGCCTGCTTTAGCACTTTCTTGTACGAATTTATGAATAACATTATCAGGATAGTTTTTATAACCAACTGCGTTTGAAGCACGTAACAACATTTGGAATAATACATTTGGGATAGCTTTACGTAGACGTTCAAGTCGTTCCCATGGGTTTTCCTTCAAGAAATTATATGCCACATCAAATGTAGCACCGCCCCACATTTCTAGTGAGAAACCATCTTTAAATACGTCCGCTGTTTTGGATGCGATATTAATCATATCCTTAGTTCTAACTCGTGTAGCTAATAATGATTGGTGTGCATCTCTAAAGGTTGTATCTGTTAGTAAGACATCATCCTGCTTTTTAACCCATTCAGCTACACCTTTTGGACCTACTTCATCAAGCAATTGTTTCGTACCACTAAATGAAGCGATTTTACTTGAAGATACAGTTGGAATTGATGCTAATTCATAGTCTGGTTTCGGACGTTTCTCAACATTTGGGAAACCATTAATTGTTACATTACCTATATATTCTAATGTTTTAGTACCTCTATCTAGAGACGGCTGAATGTCGAAAAGTTCTGGTGTTTCTTCAATAAATTTAGTTGTGTAATCACCACTTGTGAACTTTTTATTCTTCATTACATTAATTAAGAATGGAATATTAGTTTTAACACCACGAATACGCATTTCTCGTAATGAACGTACCATTTTTTCTTCTGCTTGTTTAAATGATATCGCGTGTGTAGATAATTTTACGAGTAATGAATCATAATAAGGTGATATCTCAGCACCTTGGAAACCATCTCCAGCATCGAGACGTACACCAAAGCCACCGCTTGAACGATAAGCAATGATTGTTCCAGTATCCGGCATGAAATCATTTAACGGATCTTCTGTTGTAATACGACATTGGATGGCATAGCCCAATGTTGTAATATCTTTTTGTTGCGGCATATTAATTTCTTCACCAAATAAATCGGCACCTGCTGCAACTAAAATTTGTGTCTTAACAATATCAATTCCTGTTACCATCTCTGTAATTGTATGCTCAACTTGTACACGAGGGTTAACTTCTATAAAGAAGAATTCGTCACCAGATACTAGAAATTCAACAGTACCTGCATTGACATATTTAATATTTTCCATCAATTGAATTGCAGCATCACAAATACGTTGAC
>NZ_JACYHC010000306.1:0-7041 GCF_017152085.1 Staphylococcus sp. EG-SA-2 | reverse complement strand
ACAATAGATAAGATTATATATACAATTAAACTCAAATAAGCACCGCGTTGCGCCAATTTAAGATTTTCATTATGAGACATGCGTTGAACCACCTTGAATTAGTATAGTAACAATATTATGAATGATTCATTTTAATTTTACAACGTTTTTAATTTTTATAAATTTTTATAAAATTAAACTAATTTATTCATTCGCAACCCCTAAAAATAATTTTTAGCCTTTCTTCAAATTTATTTGTTAGAAAGGCTTATGCATTAGTAGCGATGCTATCTAATGCGTTCCTTTATTTTCTGCGAATTTTATGAGCTAGAAAGGCTTATGCAGTTGACGTTTTACGTCCAACTGCGTTCCTTCGTCTTCTTCAAATTTATTTGTTAGAAAGGCACCCAACTCTCCCTGTTTGTTAACTTTCGTCTCGAAAGTTTCTATGTTGGGACCCAATGCATTAGTAGCGAAGCTATCTAATGCGTTCCTTTATTTTCTGCGAATTTTATGAGCTAGAAAGCCGCCCAACTCTTCCTGTTTGTGAACTTTCGCCTCGAAAGTTTCTATGTTGGGACCCTATGCATTAGTTGCGAAGCTATCTAATGTCGTGACCTAATTATATAGAAGAAAAAGTGCATCAGTGACAAATTAAATGAGATTTCTACTCTACCAAACTCTCTTCGAAAGACAATTTCCTCCTCTATTTATTAGCAAACTATTGCATTTCTCCATATAGTACTTCCTTACTTAAAATACGCTGAATGTTCTGAATTAAACGCTTTTTTACATAGTTAACACTAGTTAATCTATTAGTTAACATTAGTTAATAATTAGTTAATTTCCATTTGTATTCTCATGTGATAAATTCTAAAAGCATACAATAAATTTAATATGTAAAAAGAAAGGGAATACACATGAAAAATAAATATATCTCGAAGTTGCTAGTTGGGGCAGCAACAATTACTTTAGCTACAATGATTTCAAATGGGGAAGCAAAAGCGAGTGAAAACACGCAACAAACTTCAACTAAGCACCAAACAACTCAAAACAACTACGTAACAGATCAACAAAAAGCTTTTTATCAAGTATTACATCTAAAAGGTATCACAGAAGAACAACGTAACCAATACATCAAAACATTACGCGAACACCCAGAACGTGCACAAGAAGTATTCTCTGAATCACTTAAAGACAGCAAGAACCCAGACCGACGTGTTGCACAACAAAACGCTTTTTACAATGTTCTTAAAAATGATAACTTAACTGAACAAGAAAAAAATAATTACATTGCACAAATTAAAGAAAACCCTGATAGAAGCCAACAAGTTTGGGTAGAATCAGTACAATCTTCTAAAGCTAAAGAACGTCAAAATATTGAAAATGCGGATAAAGCAATTAAAGATTTCCAAGATAACAAAGCACCACACGATAAATCAGCAGCATATGAAGCTAACTCAAAATTACCTAAAGATTTACGCGATAAAAATAACCGCTTTGTAGAAAAAGTTTCAATTGAAAAAGCAATCGTTCGTCATGATGAGCGTGTGAAATCAGCAAATGATGCAATCTCAAAATTAAATGAAAAAGATTCAATTGAAAACAGACGTTTAGCACAACGTGAAGTTAACAAAGCACCTATGGATGTAAAAGAGCATTTACAGAAACAATTAGACGCATTAGTAGCTCAAAAAGATGCTGAAAAGAAAGTGGCGCCAAAAGTTGAGGCTCCTCAAATTCAATCACCACAAATTGAAAAACCTAAAGCAGAATCACCAAAAGTTGAAGTCCCTCAAATCCAATCACCAAAAGTTGAGGTTCCTCAATCTAAATTATTAGGTTACTACCAATCATTAAAAGATTCATTTAACTATGGTTACAAGTATTTAACAGATACTTATAAAAGCTATAAAGAAAAATATGATACAGCAAAGTACTACTATAATACGTACTATAAATACAAAGGTGCGATTGATCAAACAGTATTAACAGTACTAGGTAGTGGTTCTAAATCTTACATCCAACCATTGAAAGTTGATGATAAAAACGGCTACTTAGCTAAATCATATGCACAAGTAAGAAACTATGTAACTGAGTCAATCAATACTGGTAAAGTATTATATACTTTCTACCAAAACCCAACATTAGTAAAAACAGCTATTAAAGCTCAAGAAACTGCATCATCAATCAAAAATACATTAAGTAATTTATTATCATTCTGGAAATAATCAATCAAAAATATCTTCTCTAGTTTTACATCATTTTTTAAATAATTTTCGTAATAAACCGTGATTAAAAAGAACCGCTGATTCTCAATCGAATCTGTGGTTCTTTTTTTATTTTCCATCAATTAAATGTTTCTTCGCTATTTGTCAGTCCACTTCTTTACCTGCAACTTGTTAAATAATCCTTACATCGTTAACGAATAGTTCATCATTTAGTTGAATCAGCTCAACTTTATTAACTTCAAATTTTCACAAACTATTGCGAAATCCATTCCTCTTCCACTACAAGCACCATAATTAAACAACAATTCAATAGAATAAGACTTGCAAAACATAGTTATGTCGCTATATAAACGCCTGCGACCAATAAATCTTTTAAACATAACATAATGCAAAAACATCATTTAACAATGCTAAAAATGTCTCTTCAATACATGTTGATAGTAATTAACTTTTAACGAACAGTTAATTCGAAAACGCTTACAAATGGATTATTATATATATGAACTTAAAATTAAATAGAAAGAAAGTGATTTCTATGATTAAAAATAAAATATTAACAGCAACTTTAGCAGTTGGTTTAATAGCCCCTTTAGCCAATCCATTTATAGAAATTTCTAAAGCAGAAAATAAGATAGAAGATATCGGTCAAGGTGCAGAAATCATCAAAAGAACACAAGACATTACTAGCAAACGATTAGCTATAACTCAAAACATTCAATTTGATTTTGTAAAAGATAAAAAATATAACAAAGATGCCCTAGTTGTTAAGATGCAAGGCTTCATCAGCTCTAGAACAACATATTCAGACTTAAAAAAATATCCATATATTAAAAGAATGATATGGCCATTTCAATATAATATCAGTTTGAAAACGAAAGACTCTAATGTTGATTTAATCAATTATCTTCCTAAAAATAAAATTGATTCAGCAGATGTTAGTCAGAAATTAGGCTATAATATCGGCGGAAACTTCCAATCAGCGCCATCAATCGGAGGCAGTGGCTCATTCAACTACTCTAAAACAATTAGTTATAATCAAAAAAACTATGTTACTGAAGTAGAAAGTCAGAACTCTAAAGGTGTTAAATGGGGAGTTAAAGCAAATTCATTCGTTACACCGAATGGTCAAGTATCTGCATATGATCAATACTTATTTGCACAAGACCCAACTGGTCCAGCAGCAAGAGACTATTTCGTCCCAGATAATCAATTACCTCCTTTAATTCAAAGTGGCTTTAATCCATCATTTATTACAACATTGTCACACGAAAGAGGTAAAGGTGATAAAAGCGAGTTTGAAATCACTTACGGCAGAAACATGGATGCTACATATGCTTACGTGACAAGACATCGTTTAGCCGTTGATAGAAAACATGATGCTTTTAAAAACCGAAACGTTACAGTTAAATATGAAGTGAACTGGAAAACACATGAAGTAAAAATTAAAAGCATCACACCTAAGTAAACAGTTCAATCATTTTAAAAAATCCTGGGACACTTCATACTTGTCTCAGGATTTTTTAACATATTGAATCAGCCTCATAACATTAAATTAATTTATCGTACATTAAATTTAATAATAACAACTGATTTTTATAAGAACAAAGTATCGCACCAGAGTAGATACACAAATAATACAAATGAATCCATTTAAGTTGAAAGCTTAAATAAATATTCTCAAGTTAATAAATAATTAACTTTTAGATGGATTCATCAAAAATCGTAAAAAGAACAATTTGTATTTTACAAACATTAATTAAAAATAAAAGCAAGACATTCGTGCAATCGGTTACCTTAAATTGTTTACAACTGTCAACAATACCAAGGTTTTATTAACTATATTTCTCACAAAATTAGCTTTTAGCATTCCAAACAAAAAAGGTTAAATTGAACGGAATTATGGCATTTTTAACTTAATTGTAAAAAAAGTTGATAATGGTCAATTGTTAATGAACAGTTAATTATAATAACGTCCAAAATATATTATCATTTAATTAAGTTGAATAAAATTATAGAAAGAAAGTGAAACTTATGCTTAAAAATAAAATATTAGCTACAACTTTATCTGTGAGCTTACTTGCCCCTCTTGCCAATCCGTTATTAGAAAATGCTAAAGCTGCCAACGATACTGAAGACATCGGTAAAGGAAGCGATATAGAAATTATCAAAAGGACAGAAGATAAAACAAGTAATAAATGGGGCGTGACTCAAAATATTCAATTTGATTTTGTGAAGGATAAAAAATATAACAAAGATGCTCTGATATTAAAGATGCAAGGATTCATTAGCTCTAGAACAACATATTACAACTATAAAAAAACTAATCATGTTAAAGCTATGCGATGGCCATTCCAATATAATATTGGTTTAAAAACAAATGATAAATATGTTTCTTTAATTAATTATTTACCTAAAAATAAAATTGAATCTACAAACGTGAGTCAGACATTAGGATACAATATCGGTGGTAATTTCCAATCAGCCCCATCACTCGGTGGTAATGGATCATTTAACTATTCTAAATCGATTAGCTATACACAACAAAATTATGTAAGTGAAGTAGAACAACAAAACTCAAAAAGTGTTTTATGGGGCGTCAAAGCGAATTCATTCGCCACTGAATCAGGTCAAAAATCAGCATTTGATAGCGATTTATTTGTAGGCTACAAACCTCATAGTAAAGATCCTAGAGATTATTTCGTTCCAGACAGTGAGTTACCTCCTCTTGTACAAAGTGGATTTAACCCTTCATTTATCGCCACAGTATCTCATGAAAAAGGTTCAAGCGATACAAGCGAATTTGAAATTACTTACGGAAGAAACATGGATGTCACTCATGCCATTAAAAGATCAACGCATTATGGCAACAGTTATTTAGACGGACATAGAGTCCATAATGCATTCGTAAATAGAAACTATACTGTTAAATACGAGGTCAATTGGAAGACTCATGAAATCAAGGTGAAAGGACAGAATTGATATGAAAATGAATAAATTAGTCAAATCATCCGTTGCTACATCTATGGCATTATTATTACTTTCTGGTACTGCTAATGCTGAAGGTAAAATAACACCAGTCAGCGTAAAAAAAGTCGATGACAAAGTTACTTTATACAAAACAACAGCCACAGCAGATTCTGATAAGTTTAAAATTTCACAGATTTTAACATTTAATTTCATCAAAGATAAAAGTTATGATAAAGATACTTTAGTACTTAAAGCTACTGGGAATATTAACTCAGGCTTTGTGAAACCTAATCCTAATGACTATGACTTTTCAAAATTATATTGGGGAGCTAAATACAATGTATCTATAAGCTCACAATCTAATGATTCAGTAAACGTCGTTGATTATGCACCAAAAAATCAAAATGAAGAGTTTCAAGTTCAAAATACTTTAGGCTATACATTTGGTGGTGACATTAGTATCTCTAATGGTTTATCTGGTGGACTTAATGGAAATACAGCTTTTTCTGAAACAATTAATTATAAACAAGAAAGTTACAGAACAACATTAAGTCGCAACACAAATTATAAAAATGTTGGCTGGGGAGTTGAAGCACATAAAATTATGAATAATGGTTGGGGACCTTATGGAAGAGATAGCTTCCACCCAACATATGGTAATGAACTCTTCTTAGCTGGCAGACAAAGCAGTGCATACGCTGGCCAAAACTTCATAGCGCAACACCAAATGCCATTATTATCTAGAAGTAACTTCAATCCAGAATTTTTAAGCGTACTATCACACAGACAAGATGGCGCTAAAAAATCTAAAATTACAGTAACTTATCAACGTGAAATGGATTTATACCAAATTCGTTGGAATGGCTTCTACTGGGCAGGCGCAAATTATAAAAACTTTAAAACTAGAACATTTAAATCAACATATGAAATTGATTGGGAAAATCACAAAGTGAAATTGTTAGATACAAAAGAAACTGAAAACAATAAATAGCTAGTAAAACACGGTCGCCAACAGTAATTGTGACGACCGTGTTTTGATTTATTATCTTAGTAAGACTGCCATTCTTTTTCTCAATGTGAGATATAAAGGAATAGCTACAATTAAAGTGAATATTACGCCTGGAATCGCGTTTAACAACACTACCCACACAGGTAAATTTAAAATAATAGATAATAGTAGCCTAGATACCAAACTGCCTAATACACTTGATAAAACTAATGATAGTACATTTATTTTCAATAAATAAACAACTGCAATAGCTATAACTCTAAATATAATAGAAATAATCACATTAATTGGATTAAATACGCCAAATATCAGTAATAATACGCTTGATAAAAGCCCACCTAAAAAGTACTTTTTAATTCCAAAGAAAGCTAATATCAATAATGCTGCCGGTGCAGATAATTGAAAATCTAATCCTGGTATAATGGACGGTATTTTCAAAACTGCCAAAATGGTTAAAATCGCAGCAATGACACTAATTTGAGTAATATCTTTTGATGTCATACTAAAACCCCTATACCGTTTCATAAACAACTTGCTTCGGTGTGCTTTCTAAAAATGATATGTAATGATTTAAATCAATACAATCGTCCACAAATATTATTCTGCCTCCATATCTCGTATTAACTGGTTTAATATCAAATAATCGATGGTAACCAATTTTAGCAGCGGCAAAATAACCTGTCGTATACGTTAAGTCATCGGACACGCAAAGTTCTCCTTTGACATACGGATGCGCATTGATACAACTAGCAATTGCTAAGGCATCAGTCACTCTTTCATTAAGATCACCTTTATTATTTATATCTTCAAACGAAAAATGTGTTGCCCTAATCCCCCTTTGTCCAAATGAATCTA
>NZ_JACYHC010000305.1:0-382 GCF_017152085.1 Staphylococcus sp. EG-SA-2 | reverse complement strand
GCGGCAAACAATTTAACTCTGTACCAGATGAAGCTTCACTTGAATTTAACGTAAGACCAGTTCCTGAGTATGATAACGACTTTATAGAATCGTTTTTCCAAAATATCATTAATGATGTGGATAGCAATAAGCTTTCACTCGATATTCCAAGCAATCACCGACCTGTAACAAGCGATAAAAATAGCAAATTAATTACTACGATTAAAGATGTAGCTTCTAGTTATGTAGAACAAGACGAAATATTTGTTTCAGCGCTTGTAGGTGCAACAGATGCCTCTAGTTTCTTAGGAGATAATAAGGACAATGTTGATTTAGCCATTTTTGGACCAGGTAATCCATTAATGGCACATCAAATCGATGAATATATTGAAAAAGATATGTA
>NZ_JACYHC010000304.1:0-387 GCF_017152085.1 Staphylococcus sp. EG-SA-2 | reverse complement strand
AAAACGTCAAAATAAAAGTTAACACAAAGAAAATGGCTTGACGAAGTGAAAACGTTTGAATCTGACGAAACGAGAAAAGAGCGCAACGAGTTTAGTAGAGCTAAATGAGTAAGCGAGAGCCGAAGAAGAGGAAAGAAGCAAGCGATTGTCACAAGTCAAGAAAGGTTCTTAGCGAGGATGGTAGCCAACTTACGTTCCGCTAGAGTAGAACTGGAAATGATAATTTAATAATGTACACTTTCGATTGTCTAAGTATGTACAACTTTAATTTTGTGTTTATATAAATTTAAAATGATATCATCGAAAACAAAATATTGTATAAATAGAGAAGAGCAGTAAGACGGTATCTAATTGAAAATGATCTTACTGCTCTTTTATATACTTTAT
>NZ_JACYHC010000303.1:0-388 GCF_017152085.1 Staphylococcus sp. EG-SA-2 | reverse complement strand
AAGAGTGTGTAGGGAATGGCGTTGTATAAATTGTATTAGAAGAACTTCTAACGCATCTCTGTGGTTAAAAGAGATGAAGGGAACGACAGTTTAATTAAAACTGCATAAGAACTTCTAGCTTTTCTCTCTCGTTCAAAGAGAAGCAGCTGTTCGCAGTTTAATCAAAACCACATAAAGCTTTTAACTTTACTCTTTGATTTAAAGAGTGATAAATGTTTACAGTTTAATTAAAACTGCATAAGAACTTCTAGCTTTTCTCTCTCGTTCAAAGAGAAGCAGCTGTTCGCAGTTTAATCAAAACCACATAAAGCTTTTAACTTTACTCTTTGATTTAAAGAGTGACAAATGTTTACAGTTTAATTAAAACTGCATAAGAACTTCTAGCTTT
>NZ_JACYHC010000302.1:0-388 GCF_017152085.1 Staphylococcus sp. EG-SA-2 | reverse complement strand
CAGACAATGCAAGTTGGCGGGGCCCCAACATAGAGAAATTGGAACGCCAATTTCTACAGACAATGCAAGTTGGGGTGGGCCCCAACATAAAGAAATACTTTTTCTTTAGAAATTAGTATTTCTTATGCATGAGTGTAACTCATGCATTCATATTTTTAAGTACACATTAGCTGTGACTAATGATAAAGAATCGCTACATAATCAATCATTAGTCGTTCTTTATCATTTCCGTCCCGCTCTCAATAAATGTTAGTCTATCTTATTATTATAAATCGGATGAATGTGTTAATCTATGGCAGATTACACGTCATCCGATTTTTTATAGAATTTGAAAAAGACGCATAAACCACTATGATTTAAAATACAACATCAATCATTTTAGTGGCAT
>NZ_JACYHC010000301.1:0-390 GCF_017152085.1 Staphylococcus sp. EG-SA-2 | reverse complement strand
ATATTACTATGTCTGGTACACAAATCAATGTTTTATGCTTTACAAAGTTATATTGGCAGTAGTTAACTGCAGTCCACAAACATAGAAGCTGGTGGAAAGTCAGCTTACTATTTCATGCAAGTTGGCGGAGCTCCAACATAGTGGAATTGGATTCCCAATTTCTACAGACATTGCAAATTGGGGAAACGGGCCACAACATAGAAAAATTGGATCCTCAATTTCTACAAACAATGTAAGTTGGGGAAACAGCCCCAACACTGAAACTGGCAGAAAGTCAGCTTCTATGAATATAATAAAAAAGCTAGGTAACAAAATGCTACCTAACTTCATATTCAAGATAATCAATCCTATTTGATATATGTTCTATACTATACATTATTTACATGATAA
>NZ_JACYHC010000300.1:0-391 GCF_017152085.1 Staphylococcus sp. EG-SA-2 | reverse complement strand
TCTTCATATTGTCACCTCTATATTTTTCATTCTTTTCTATTTTATCACATGCACTATTGTTTAAAAATGACTCTTGGAACTAACGTTTCATTTTTAAGGACTTAAGTGTATTATCTGCACCATTGTACATTACATGCACATTTAGACAGCAATATTCATTTACATCATGTACATTTGTAACAATGATGTGGGATATAGCATATTTGATGCTATATAGCGTTTTTTGTTAGGTTAAAATCCATTTAACTAACACACTCAGAATGCGCTAAAGGAGCTCGAAACAATAAATTGTTCCAGCTCCTTTAAGCACCGATGTCTTATTTATAATATGTTTGTCTAATATCATCTTTCTTTATACCAAACTGCTTATAGGATTTATCCATTAATTTGG
>NZ_JACYHC010000299.1:0-395 GCF_017152085.1 Staphylococcus sp. EG-SA-2 | reverse complement strand
TAGTGCTTACCCATAGTTTTAAGTTCATGTTTCCAACTAACTCAGTATCTTTGTCAAACGTATATTTAAAACTTACATCTTGTCGTTTATCTTCAGAGTCATATTGTGCGACATACGCGCTACTAATCTTTGCATGATTCAATGTGTGATTTTCAGCATTTAAATACAATGGTGTATATTCTGTGTTAGGTAAAGGGAACGCTGACGCTGATTTGAATTCGCCTTTATAAAATTGATCTCTAACTTCATATATGACATGAGGCGTATCTTTCCAATCGTTATTTTCTTCTTTAAGGTAAAAATCAAAGAATGATTTTTGGCGTTCGAGATTTTCTCTAGCGTAGTAACTTTCCCACTCTTTACGTCCATGCACATATAGCCATTTTTCTTCTGAT
>NZ_JACYHC010000298.1:0-401 GCF_017152085.1 Staphylococcus sp. EG-SA-2 | reverse complement strand
CGTTTAAGTTAGGTAAATGTAAGATTTCATAGAAAGCATTTTGTTGTTCTTTGTTGAATTTGTTATCCGCTTTCGGTGCTTGAGATTCATTTAACTTTTTAGCTTCTGACAATAGGTTAGCACTTTGACTTGGGTCATCTTTTAAGCTTTGGATGAAACCATTGCGTTGTTCTTCGTTCAAGTTAGGCATGTTCAAGATTTCATAGAAAGCATTTTGTTGTTCTTTGTTGAAATTGTTGTCAGCTTTCGGTGCTTGAGATTCGTTTAATTTTTTAGCTTCACCTAAAACGTTAGCACTTTGGCTTGGATCATCTTTAAGGCTTTGGATAAAACCATTACGTTGATCAGCGTTTAAGTTAGGCATATTTAACACTTGATAAAAAGCATTTTGTTGAGCTTCA
>NZ_JACYHC010000297.1:0-401 GCF_017152085.1 Staphylococcus sp. EG-SA-2 | reverse complement strand
ATTTTATGTATAACACTCTGCCTATTTTACCTTTTAATTACATTACCCCAAACGATTAAACAATATGTAATGATACTATAATTGCGTCAGGAGTATCCGCTTGTTAAATGTGCATAGCTTATATTTACCTGTTTAACATGCCACATAATGATTCGAATTATTCCAAGTCCCGCACCTCAGAATCCAAAAACATTCGAGTGATAAAATTTTAAAAATCAAAAATATAAAAATGATCTAATTTCGTCAAATTTACCAATATAAATACTAATATTTGCAATTCACAAAGGGGTATAGTCTGAGTGTATTCTAATACGAAAGGACTTGGTGGATATGTATTACAGTTATGGAAATTATGAAGCATTTGCGCGCCCTAAAAAACCTGAAAATGTAGAAAACAAATC
>NZ_JACYHC010000296.1:0-402 GCF_017152085.1 Staphylococcus sp. EG-SA-2 | reverse complement strand
CGACTTGCATGTATTAGGCACGCCGCCAGCGTTCATCCTGAGCCAGGATCAAACTCTCCATAAAAATTATGATGTTTGATTAGCTCATAAATACTAAATAATGTTTGTAACTTATAGTTACGTTTTTTGGAATTAACGTTGACATATTGTCATTCAGTTTTCAATGTTCATTTTTCTTACCGACAAGAATTAATTATACATTTTATTAACATTTAAGTCAATAACTTTTTTTATCTTGTCCATTTTATTTTTTAACCACAATTTGATTAAAAAACTGCCTGGCAACGTTCTACTCTAGCGGAACGTAAGTTCGACTACCATCGACGCTAAGGAGCTTAACTTCTGTGTTCGGCATGGGAACAGGTGTGACCTCCTTGCTATAGTCACCAGACATATGAATGT
>NZ_JACYHC010000295.1:0-7194 GCF_017152085.1 Staphylococcus sp. EG-SA-2 | reverse complement strand
CCTCTTAACCTTATTCACATACTAAGCATTCCCCAATATGTCACATACCTAATTAAAAACACTCCAACACAAAGTATCTTTCGAGAAACTCTACGTTGGAGTGTATATAAATGTTCTTACATTGATTCAGGTGCGCTTACACCGACCATTGCCAATGCATTTTTCAATGTAATTCTGACCGCTTCAATCATAGCAACATGTGCTTTTGTTTTTTCAATATCATCTGTTAACACTTTTTCAGCATTATAGAATTTATGGAAATGAGCAGCCAAGTCTTGAATATAGTTAGTAATTCTATGTGCTGATCTATGCTCAGCAGCACTTTCAATTGTAGGTTCGAAATCAGCTACTTTTTTCAACAATTCAATCGCTTTTTCATTTGTAATCGTTGTAAAATCATTCGCAGCAGTCACTTCAATACCTTGCTCTTTCGCTTGTTTTAAAATTGAACAAATACGCGCATGTGCATATTGAGCATAGTAAACTGGATTGTCTTGAGATTGCTCTTTCGCTAATTCCATATCAAAATCAAAGTGACTATCAGGACTACGCATAGTTAAGAAATAACGTGCAGCGTCAACGCCAACTTCGTCCATAATTTCTCTTAATGTAATCGCATTACCAGTACGTTTACTCATCTTCACTTCTTTACCATTTTCCATTAAACGAACCATTTGCATGATTTGAATTTCTAAACGATTACTATCTACACCAAACGTTTCAAGAGATGCTTTCAAACGATTAATATAACCATGATGATCAGCACCAAATAAATCGATTAAAATGTCATTACCACGTTTAACTTTATCGAAGTGGTACGCAATATCTGGTAAGAAATACGTATATGTACCGTCATTTTTAATTAATACTCTGTCTTTGTCGTCTTTAAAATCAGTTGTACGTAACCATGTAGCGCCATCAGCTTCATACGTATAACCTAATTCTTTCATTTTTGCTAAAACTTCAAGAATTTCGCCTTTTTCATATAAAGATGTTTCACTAAACCAATTATCAAAATGCGTATTGAACTCTGCTAAATCATTTTTCAATTTAGCCATTTCGTATTCTACGCCTAATTTTCTAAATTCTTTCAAACGTGCTTCTTCAGAATAATCTTTAATTTCAGGGTGTTTCTCTGCTAAATCTTTACCTATTTCAATAATATCTTTTCCATTATAGCCATCTTCTGGCATTGAATAACTATTGTCACCTAAAGCTTCAAAGAAACGTGTTTCAATCGAACGCGCTAAGTTAGTAATTTGATTACCAGCATCATTAATATAATATTCACGTGTTACATTATAGCCAGCTGCAGTTAAAATATTAGCTAAAGCATCACCAACTGCTGCATTTCTAGCATGACCAATATGTAAATCTCCTGTAGGGTTAGCTGAAACATACTCAAGCAATACATTTTGACCTTTTGATTCATTTACATGTCCAAATTGATCACCTTTTTCAATTGCTTCAGGAATAATTGCTGTTAAATACTGATTATCTAAGTAAAAATTAATGAATCCTGGACCAGCAATGTCAATTTGTTTTACATGTGCTTTTTCAGTATCTAAGTTATCAACAATCGCTTGAGCAATTTCACGAGGATTACGCTTTGCAATCTTAGTCAGTACCATCGCAATATTAGTAGCATAATCTCCATTTTTTGTATCTTTAGGAACTTCAATTTTAATATCAGGAATCTCATCTGCTAATCCTGCTTTGTTAATACTTGCTGCAATTTCTTCTACTAATGTTTGTTTCACTTGATCAATAATATTCATTCGCCTATCTCCTTATAGTTAATTTCATATTGATAAGAACCCATTTTTTCATTATCTTGATATAATTCATAATGAATCTTTAGCTTGCCACCGTCTCCACTTACGAAATGTAAAATGCGTAATGTTTTAACTTCTAGTGGAATTCGTCCAGCCGATATATCGTAAAAAGTTGTTGTCGTTTGTCCTTCAACAAAATGCAAATTCATATTAATGTCGCCTTTACGAATCAACTTAACGCTATCATCATCCACTTTTATTGTAACATTAACTGTTGCATCCTCAATTTGTTCTACATACCGAATAAAGTTAGATTGCCTTTGTTGCCAAGTTCCTTCAGTAGTAAATTCAAATTTTTCTTTTTCGTTGTGCTGTTTCAACACTTGCTTTGTTTGAATACTTACTTTTTTATCCAATTTACTACTCACCTTAATCTTCGCATAATAGAAATATTATAGCATAAAATAAGGTCATCTTGTTATGCCTTCTTAAAGCTAAATAGGTTCAATTAATTAACAATTCCATACTTAATCAACGCTTCATATATGTAAGCCATTTTATAAAATACAAACAACACCTCAAAACCAAAAAAACACGAGATTTTCACTATCTTTCATGAAAACCTCGTGTTTGATTATAATGATAGTGTTCAGAGCACTACCTTCTTTATCTATATAGTCAGTTGATATTTTTAAAATTTAATAACCATTCTACCAGTTATAGTACCATTTTCCATTTCTTCAAAAATATCATTGATTTCTTCTAATTTTCTTAATTGAACTTTAGGTGTTACTTTATTTTCAGCAGCAAATTCAAACGCTTCACGTAAGTCTTGTCTTGTACCAACAAGTGAACCTACTACTTCAATACCGTCAAGCACTAATCTTGGGATATCTAAGTTCATTTTATCAACAGGTAAACCAACGGCAACAACTCTTGCACCAGCTTTTACAACATCAACCGCTTGGTTAAATGGCGTCTTAGCAACTGAAGTTACCACTGTTGCATCTAATCCTTTGTTATCAGTTAATTTCATAACTTCTGCAACTGGATCAACATCTTTAGAATTAATAATAGCATCTGCACCTAATTCTTTCGCGAATGCTAATTTATCATCATTAATGTCGAAGGCAACAATTTTAGCCCCCATAACGTTTTTAGCATATTGTAAAGCTAGGTTACCTAAACCACCTATACCAAAAACACCTAACCATTGACCAGATTTTACATTACTTACTTTTACAGCTTTATAAGTTGTCACACCTGCGCATGTAATAGAAGACGCTGCTGCTGGATCTAATTTTTCAGGTACTTTCACAGCATAGTCTGCAGTAACAATAACTTGTTCAGCCATTGCACCATCTACTGTATAACCAGCATTTTTCACACTACGGCAAAGTGTTTCACGACCTGTTGTACAATATTCACATCTTCCACAGCTTTCGAACATCCAAGCGACAGACACACGGTCTCCAATTTTTAATGATTCTACATCTTCTGCAACTTCGATGACTTTACCAATACCTTCATGACCTAAAGTAACGCCTGTAACATCACCAAAATCAGCATTCTTAACATGTAAATCGGTATGACAAACACCACAATATTCCGTTTGTACCAATGCTTCACCAGGTTTTAAAGCTCTTAACTTTTTGTCCTCAATACTTACTTTGTGATCTTTCGTTACAACTGCTGCTCTCATAATAATGTCCTCCTTATAGTCACTCCAGTATGTATGATATTAATTGGCGATTACTTTCAAAAATGAAAACGAATAATTATAGATGTAATTTTTATTTGTAATAGACGCCAGATTAAAACATACTACTGTGACTTTGTTTTTAGTTAGATATCAACCGTTAACTTTTAACGTTTCCCTAGTTAATATGTTAAAAGAAATGACATAATCGATATGCTAACGTGTAATTTTTACTTCACATATATTTATTTAAAGATAATTTATAATACTCTTATCTTCACTCTTATTATAATGTGAATTAATTCACAAAGTATATAGCTATGATCAAAAAAATGTGTCAGTTATTCAAATTTTTTATTAACTACAGATTAATTTAATTTCAAAAAAATTAAAAAAACTCCCAACCAATCTAAGACTTTATTTTCACCTCAAGATTTACGTCGTCATTGAGAAATGAATCATATCTTTATAGATTAATTGGGAAATTTTAGTTTCTAATATTTAATTAAATGCTTGATGTAAAGCATCAGAAGAAAGCTTCCACATACCTTCATCATGGTTCATTAAAAAGTCTTTTAAAATAGCTTTATTCTCGTCACCAATTTGATCAATGATAATATGATGTTTCATTGATTTATCCATCATATTAACATGTTCAGGCATACTTTTATAACCACGACGAATTGCTTTATTCACTAATAAATAGCACGCTGTTAAACCAGCGTAATATGGTCCTTGTTCATTACGTTCTGTTGTTACCCAACACAACCAATATTCTTTAGCTTCATCGCCTTCAACAGCAGCTTTATCAGTAATCCATTTCACACCTTTTTCAACTTTGGCACGAGCATGCATGCCTCCAATATCAATAAATGCTTCTTTGTTAGCAACATCGATAAAAACTGGTGCAATATTGTCTAAGCTAATTGAACCAATATTTGTACCTTTATGACCATCTAGAGGGTCATTTTTTATGATATTAAAATTAAAGCCTTTTTTCTCAGACAATGATATAACCTCCATATTTAACGATAACAATTTTAGCCCTGTTTAATTAAGCTCATTAATCAAATTTTCAATAGCTTCTCTAATTGTCTTATCTTTAATCTTTGCAACCATTTCTCTAGGATAATATAATTTATAGTCTTGGCGATTAATGCCTGTAATACTATGAATGACTAATGATTGATTGCTTATTTCTCTAATCGTACCATCTTGTCTTAATAAATGAATCGGTTTGCGATTTGACCCCGGTCGATCATAGTCATATGGCAAATCCGAAAATGCTTCACTCACAAAATAATAATCTGGATTAATACCACCTGCTTCAAACAGTTCTTGCAGTTCTGATATTGTAATAATTGAGCCATCAAATGGAATATATTTAAATAAGTCTCGATTAATAAATCGACTTGCTAAATCACTTAAAATGGCATCATCTTCTTTTGTCCATTTTTCCAAATAATACGTAACTACCGCTTCATCGAGTTCAACATATTGTTCAATCGTAACTGTCTCTTCAAAAAATGGAATAAAATCATGTGGATGCAACTTAAATTCATAGCCTTCATTATAAAGCTGTTTTGCGCGTTTCAAACAATTATTAAGCAGCACTTCTCCACCACGACTAACTGGGTGGAAGTAAATTTGCCAATACATTTGATAACGACTCATAATAAAGTTTTCAACTGCATGCATACCACTTTCTTTGATTAGTACTTCATCTTTAGAAGGTCGCATTAATCTTAAAATACGCTCCATATCAAAAGCACCATATGATACACCTGTGAAATACGCATCACGTTGTAAATAATCCATTCTATCCGCATCGATTTGTGACGAAATCATCGAAATGACCAATTTATTATGATGCGTTTTATTAATTACTTCCGCAACTTCTCTTGGAAACTCAGGCGACACTTTACGTAATACAGCATTCACCTCAGTATCTCCAGTAATAATCGCTTGTGTGTATGCTTCATGGTCTGTATTAAATATTTTTTCAAAACTATGTGAAAATGGACCATGTCCTAAATCATGTAATAATGCAGCACATAATGCCAACGGTCTATCTTTATTGTCCCATGCATCATGACCAATAAATGACTCATCAATTAATCGTCTAACTATTTCATACACACCTAAAGAATGTCCAAAGCGACTATGTTCTGCTGTGTGAAAAGATAGGTACAGTGTTCCTAGTTGTCTAATTCGACGTAACCTTTGGAATTCCTTAGTTTTAATTAAATCCCATATCAATTGATCTTCAACATGAATATATCGATGTATCGGATCTTTAAAAACTTTTTCTTCTACTAATTTTAAATCTACATATGCGTTAGTCATTATTCCCCTCCTTTTCGTTTAATATAATATTTAATTTACTTAAAATGCTTTGTACATAAGTGCTAAGTCTAACTTTTCGCCATACATTTCTGGCTGATAAGAGCGTAAGATTGTAAAACCTTGCTCTTTATAGTAAGCTACTGCTTCTTCATTTTTATTATCTACTTCTAAGTAAACACCTTCAAATTTATCTTCAAAACGTGATAATCCTTCATTTAACAATGCTGTACCATAACCTGTATGTTGCGATTCTGGTTTAACATAATGAGCTGATAAATATAATTCTTCACCGTAAATAAAGTTAGCAAAGCCAACGATGTCATTACCTTCTTCAACGACTAAGAATAATTGTTCTTGAAGTCTTTTCTTTAAATGATGTTCATTATATGAAGCTTCTAACAAGTGATTAACTGTTGTCGCAGCGTATATATTTAAGTATGTATTAAACCAAGCTTTAGTTGCGACATCTCTAATTTGAACAACATCTTTTTCAGTTGCTTGTCTTACCTTGAACATGACTTTCTCCCCTTATTAACAAGTTTTAATAACGGCATTATACCACAACTTGCTCAATACTTAATAAACAATGATTGTCTATTCAATTTATATATTTATATTTTCCGTTAAAATTAAAAATAAAAATAACGAAGCAAAAAATCACTTCGTTTAGTATGAGGTATGTCTTATTGCAATATACTATTCCACTCAGTTGCACGTGCTAAGGCATAGTTGTCTTTCATGATGTCACCAGGCTTTTCAGCAGTTCCAATAATATAACCATTTAAAGTGGCACCTAAAAAGTCTAAACTATATTTCATTTGCGTAATTGCTGGCTTCGCTTTTATTTTTGGACAATCTCCACCAACTAAAATAACTCTAAAATCTTTTTCGGCCATTTGTGCCTTAAAATTAGGATATCGTTTATCTTGTAATGTTTCTGACCAATGTTCGATAAATGCTTTCAATGGTGCTGAAATGCTATACCAATACACTGGTGATGCAAAAATAATTGTATCACTAGCCAATATTTTATCTAGAATCGGCAAATAGTCATCGTCATATGAAGTAATAGTCTCTGCTGTATGTCTCACGTCACGTATCGGTTTAAACTGATGTTGTGTCACGTCAATCCATTGATACTCTAAATCTTGCAAAGCGAATTTTGTTAATTGTGCAGTATTACCGTTTGGTCTACTCCCACCAAACAAAACAGTAATCATTTTAGCCTAACCTCACTTTTGATTAATAAATATCTGTGTTTTTCGTTACCTAATTATACTATCATAAGCTTTGCCTACCGAATAGTAAAACGCTTACAACTTTTATATAAATTTGACGAAATTTCGTCATGCCTTATATAACGTCGTTTGTGAT
>NZ_JACYHC010000294.1:0-403 GCF_017152085.1 Staphylococcus sp. EG-SA-2 | reverse complement strand
TGTTAGTAGATCATAGGGTTGATGATAATATTAAAGCTGAAAACGTTATATTTATTGGCCTTTTGTGTAAACATGGACATTGGCATGCAGTCATTTATGACATTGCTCAAGACAAAACTGCCGAACTTGAAATTGAAAATATTATAGATATTTCGTATTCATTCGGTAAGACGATTCAAACCAGAGACATATCCATTGATAACTATCATCAATTTTTAAACCCCATTGATTCCTAAAAAACAGCAGTAAGATGATTTTCAATTAGAAAATATCTTGCTGCTGTTCTCTATTTATACAATACTTCGTATTGAATGGCTTCGCTTTCCTAGGGTGCCGTCTCAGCCTTGGTCTTCGACTGGCACTGCTCCCTCAGGAGTCTCGCCATTAATACTACGTATTAACA
>NZ_JACYHC010000293.1:0-405 GCF_017152085.1 Staphylococcus sp. EG-SA-2 | reverse complement strand
GGGGAGAAATTTAAAGCTTAAAAAAGAAAGTGACTTTGAATTCACAAAAAATCATAAAAGGTTATTATTAGGTTCTGTATTTTTGATGGCAACTTCTGCAATTGGGCCAGCATTTTTAACGCAAACAGCAGTATTTACATCACAATTTTTTGCAAGTTTCGCATTTGCCATATTACTGTCTATCATCATTGACATTGGTGCACAAATTAATATATGGCGCATATTAGTTGTAACTGGTTTAAGAGGTCAAGAAATATCAAATAAAGTTGTTCCTGGGCTTGGTACTGTTATCTCAATATTGATTGCATTTGGTGGTCTAGCTTTTAATATTGGTAATATTGCTGGTGCCGGTTTAGGTTTAAATGCAATTTTTGGATTAGATGTAAAATGGGGCGCAGCTATTAC
>NZ_JACYHC010000292.1:0-405 GCF_017152085.1 Staphylococcus sp. EG-SA-2 | reverse complement strand
GAAGATGAACAAACAGAAACATTTTTACGTGGTTTCTTAGGTCGTATGTTATTTAGTGGTGAAGAAGTTAAGAAAAAAGCTAGTGTGCTTTCAGGTGGAGAAAAAGTACGTTGTATGCTAAGTAAAATGATGTTATCAAGTGCGAATGTACTTTTACTTGACGAACCTACTAACCACTTAGACTTAGAAAGTATTACTGCTGTCAATGATGGTCTTAAATCATTTAAAGGTTCTATCATCTTTACTTCTTATGACTTCGAATTTATCAACACGATTGCAAACCGTGTTATCGATTTAAATAAACAAGGCGGCGTTTCAAAAGAAATTCCATATGAAGAATACTTGCAAGAAATCGGCGTTTTAAAATAAACATAATATGTAGAATTTCTTTTCGAAAATCTCTGT
>NZ_JACYHC010000291.1:0-409 GCF_017152085.1 Staphylococcus sp. EG-SA-2 | reverse complement strand
GGTGGTAACACATCTAAAGCAGACGTTGATAATGCATTAAATGCAGTTACAAGAGCGAAAGCGGCTTTAAATGGTGCTGAAAACTTAAGAAATGCGAAAACTTCAGCAACAAATACGATTAATGGTTTACCTAACTTAACACAATTACAAAAAGACAACTTGAAGCATCAAGTTGAACAAGCGCAAAATGTAGTTGGTGTAAATGGTGTTAAAGATAAAGGTAATACATTAAATACTGCCATGGGTGCATTACGTACAAGTATCCAAAATGATAATACGACGAAAACAAGTCAAAATTATCTTGATGCATCTGATAGCAACAAAAATAATTACAATACTGCTGTAAATAATGCAAATGGTGTTATTAATGCAACGAACAATCCAAATATGGATGCTAATGCGATTAATG
>NZ_JACYHC010000290.1:0-409 GCF_017152085.1 Staphylococcus sp. EG-SA-2 | reverse complement strand
CAAGTATTGAACGAACACGATATTGATACGGAAAAAGAAGTATTGCTATGTGATACGGATAAAGCTATTCCAACGCCAATATATACAATATAAATGAGAGTCACCCTATAAAGTTCGGCACTGCTGTGAGACGACTTTATCGGGTGCTTTTTTATGTTATTGGTGGGAAATGGCTGTTGTTGGAATTAAGGTTCTATTTGAAATGTAAAAAATAATTCGATATTAAATGTAATTTATAAATAATTTACATAAAATCAATCATTTTAATATAAGGATTATGATAATATATTGGTGTATGACAGTTAATGGAGGGAACGAAATGAAAGCTTTATTACTTAAAACAAGTGTATGGCTCGTTTTGCTTTTTAGTGTGATGGGATTATGGCAAGTCTCGAACGCGGCTGAGCAG
>NZ_JACYHC010000289.1:0-413 GCF_017152085.1 Staphylococcus sp. EG-SA-2 | reverse complement strand
TCTACATTGAAAAGCTAAAATAAATATTAATTGTTCATTATTGTTATTATTTTACAAGTCAATATCAATCATTAATTTATTGCTTGCTTAATTTACATGGTTCATATCGCCATAAAAGTCCGAGCCATAAATCAATGACCTAAGCTCTACAATGATATATTGTAATTAGTTGGCGGGGCCCCAACATAAAGAATTTCGAAAAGAAATTCTACAGGCAATGCAAGTTGGCGGGGCCCCAACACAGAGAATTTCGAAAAGAAATTCTACAAACAATGCAAGTTGGGGTGGGCCCCAACATAAAGAAATACTTTTTCTTTAGAAATTAGTATTTCTTATGCATGAGTTGCACTCATGCATTCCTATTTTTAAGTACACAATAGCTGTGGCTAATGACAAAGAACCACTACATAATA
>NZ_JACYHC010000288.1:0-416 GCF_017152085.1 Staphylococcus sp. EG-SA-2 | reverse complement strand
TATCAAGATGGTCGCTCAAGTGAACGTTTAGTCAAAGATTTGTTTAGACGCTAATGTTGGCATATATTACTTGCCATGCAAATGAGTCATAAGGCATAGTTTTCAAGAAGGGTTCTGACAATGAAGTGAGCAACATGTCATGATGAGAAGCAGGACTATACAATGAGAATAACCTTTTGATTTTTCATGCATAAGGCGATTCAATCAAAAGCAATCACCTTCCAACTGAATTGTCATTTTGTAAAATAAAATAATCGATCCAATCGTTATCTAATTCATAAATGTGTAAACACATACGTTATGAATGGATAACGATTTTTTGTTATGTTAAAGTGGTACATTAATCATGTATTTCGTATGATAATTAACGACAAGTGTAATGGTTAAATGTATTTTATGATGAAATGCTATAATAG
>NZ_JACYHC010000287.1:0-418 GCF_017152085.1 Staphylococcus sp. EG-SA-2 | reverse complement strand
ATATAAACGTTAGTAGTAGGATGTCGTATACATGATGACTAACACATAAAAGACAAAGCTAAGATCATAACAGCTTTGTCTTTTTTTGTTTTACGTGAAACATAAAAATTTATATTTATATGTTGATCAGGCTGGTACATAAATCAATGTTCTATGCTCTACGAAGTTATATTGGCAGTAGTTGACTGAACGAAAATGCGCTTGTAACAAGCTTTTTTCAATTCTAGTCAACCTTGCTGGGGTGGGACGACGAAATAAATTTTGCGAAAATATCATTTCTGTCCCACTCCCTAATTTGAGCTGGATATACCTTCATTTGAACCCTTTATTGCTAGTTTATGAAAGTATCATGAAAGCTTTATGAACATCGCTTGAGTTGCCTTTACAGTAGAAAATTTAAGTTTTACACTTTGTGTGA
>NZ_JACYHC010000286.1:0-424 GCF_017152085.1 Staphylococcus sp. EG-SA-2 | reverse complement strand
ATTCAAAATGGTGCAGATGAAATTGACATGGTCATCAACATCGGCGCATTAAAAGATGGACGTTTTGATGATGTACAACAAGACATTGAAGCAGTGGTTAAAGCTGCGAAAGGTCACACAGTAAAAGTGATTATTGAGACGGTATTGTTGGACCATGACGAAATTGTAAAAGCGAGTGAATTAACAAAAGCGGCTGGTGCGGACTTCGTTAAAACTTCAACAGGTTTTGCAGGTGGCGGTGCGACTGCAGAAGACGTTAAATTAATGAAAGATACAGTAGGTGCTGATGTAGAAGTAAAAGCATCAGGTGGCGTACGTAATTTAGAAGATTTCAATAAAATGGTTGAAGCAGGTGCGACACGTATTGGTGCGAGCGCAGGCGTTCAAATTATGCAAGGTTTAGAAGCAGATTCAGATTACTAAT
>NZ_JACYHC010000285.1:0-424 GCF_017152085.1 Staphylococcus sp. EG-SA-2 | reverse complement strand
ATGAAATAAGACTGAGCCTGGGTCATAAATTCAATGTCCTAGGCACTACAATGTTATATTGGCAGTAGTTGACTGAAAGAAAATACGCTTGTAACAAGCTTTTTTCAATTCTAGTGGGGCCCCAACATAGAAGCTGACTTTCTGTCAGCTTACAATAATGTGCAAGTTGGGGTGGGGCCCCAAACAAAGAGAATTTCGAAAGGAAATTCTACAGACAATGCAAGTTGGGGTAGAACGAAATAAATTTTGTTAAATATTATTTCTGTCCCACTCCCTATTAGACGAAACAAAGATGAAGTTAAAATATATGAATTTTAAGTAGAGGGATAAGATATGAGGAAACGTGCTAGAATCATTTATAACCCGACATCAGGTAAAGAGCTATTTAAAAGAGAATTACCTGATGCCTTAATAAAATTAGAAA
>NZ_JACYHC010000284.1:0-7276 GCF_017152085.1 Staphylococcus sp. EG-SA-2 | reverse complement strand
TCATTTTTATTTAATTTAATCATATAATTGCGAGGAGAATATTATGGATTTCGTTAATAATGATACAAGACAAATTGCTAAAAACTTATTAGGTGTCAAAGTGATTTATCAGGATACCACTCAAACGTATACAGGCTACATCGTGGAAACGGAAGCTTACTTAGGTTTGAATGATCGTGCGGCTCATGGCTATGGCGGTAAAATAACACCTAAAGTCACGTCATTATATAAACGTGGTGGTACAATTTATGCACATGTCATGCATACGCATTTACTCATTAATTTTGTAACAAAATCTGAAGGTATACCTGAAGGCGTACTTATACGCGCAATTGAACCAGAAGAAGGTTTATCCGCTATGTTCCGTAACAGAGGTAAGAAAGGCTACGAGGTAACGAATGGCCCAGGAAAATGGACTAAGGCATTTAACATTCCACGGGCTATCGATGGCGCTACGTTAAATGACTGTAGATTGTCTATTGATACTAAGAATCGTAAATATCCTAAAGATATTATTGCTAGTCCACGAATCGGTATTCCAAATAAAGGTGATTGGACACATAAATCTTTACGTTACACAGTGAAAGGTAATCCATTTGTGTCTCGCATGCGTAAATCAGATTGTATGTTTCCCGAAGATACTTGGAAATAAATGCCATCTTTCATTGATTACTATCATGAAAATGAAATCTATCTCCTTATAAGTCAATCAATCGTGCCGCCAACATGCGGATGGGTTGATTGTTTTTTTGTCCATCATATTTTTTGATTCATCTCCTCTTTTTGAACTTGTTCTTAATTATAAAATATAACAATAGAATTATTTATAATTATTAAATTTAGATGCATTAATATTATTGATATTATTTTCAAAAACTAGAAATATTGATTTGTTGCATGTATAATGTTAAAAGTGCCCTTTTATAACGCTTACATATAAAAGCTTATTTAGGGAGAGGGATATTCAACAAGGGGGATTTGAAAATGATAGAACTTAATGCAATTACAACATTATGTTTAGCCTGTATACTTTACTTACTTGGTACAGCTATCGTTAATCACGTTAATTTTTTGAAACGCATTTGTATACCAGCACCAGTGATTGGCGGCTTAATCTTTGCTATTTTAGTTGCGGCTTTGGATTCATTTGGCATGGTTAAGATTAAATTAGATGCTTCATTCATTCAAGATTTCTTCATGTTAGCATTCTTTACGACAATCGGTCTTGGTGCATCATTGAAATTATTTAAATTAGGTGGCAAAGTCTTGCTATTATACTTTATGTTTTGTGCTATCATTTCAGTCATTCAAAACATAGTTGGTGTATCACTAGCAAAAGTATTAAATATTAAACCGTTACTAGGATTAACAGCAGGTTCCATGTCTATGGAAGGCGGTCATGGTAATGCTGCTGCTTATGGTAAGACAATTCAAGATTTAGGTATTGATTCGGCACTGACAGCGGCTCTTGCAGCTGCAACTTTAGGTCTTGTATTTGGAGGGCTTATCGGTGGTCCAGTTGTAAAATATTTAATCAAACGTTATAACTTAAAGCCTCAACATAGTGACGATACATTTAAAGATTATAGCCAAGTAGCATATAACGAACATTTACATAGTAAATTTAATGCCACTGAAGTATTCTTCATTCAATTTACAATCGTTGTATTCTGTATGGCAGTTGGAAGTTATTTCAGTCATTTGTTTACAGCTCAAACAGGGATTAATGTTCCAATTTACGTTGGCTCATTATTTGTAGCTGTTATCGTCCGAAATATCTCTGAAAGTTTTAATTTTAATATTGTAGATTTAAAAATTACTAATCAAATTGGCGATGTCGCATTAGGTATTTTCTTATCTCTTGCGCTAATGAGCATTCAATTAATCGAAATTTATAAACTTGCTATACCTCTTATTATTATCGTTTTAGTTCAAGTTGTCGTTATGATTTTATTTGCTGTTTTAATTTTATTTAGAGGTTTAGGAAAAGATTATGATGCTGCAGTAATGGTAGGTGGTTTTATCGGGCATGGGCTTGGTGCAACGCCAAATGCCATGGCAAATTTAGATGTTATTACTAAAAAATATGGAAACTCACCTAAAGCATATTTAGTTGTACCTATTGTTGGTGCATTCTTAATCGATTTAATTGGTGTTATAGTCATTATGGGATTCATTCAATGGTTTAGTTAAACACCAAACTCATAAATAAAAGAGGAGGCCTCCGCCTCCGCCTCCTCTTTTATTTATCCTCGATGTATATTCAAGCTACGTTGTTCTATCCATGACATTATTTCCGGACTAAATACGATTTGTTTTTGTGTTAAGTCGTCAATATTTTTAGCATCTAACATCGTCATTATTGATTTCATGTGTTCAATAAATGATTCTACATAAGCTACTGTATGTGCAATGCCATTATTTTCAACTTGATTTAAAAACGGACGTGACATACCAGTTGCCTTTGCACCAAGTGCTAAACTTTTAATTGAATCGAGTGGTGTACGTAAACCACCACTCGCGAAAACTGAAATTTCGCTTTGATAAGCCGTTGTTTCAAGTAATGACTCAACTGTAGACTGTCCCCATGATGATAAGTAATCCATATCTTTATTTGCACGACGTTCATTTTCAATATCTACAAAGTTAGTACCACCTTTGCCACTAACATCGACATACTTGACGCCTATTTGTTGTAAGTCATGCATTAATTCTTTGCTCATACCAAATCCAACTTCTTTTATAATGACTGGAACAGACACTCGTGATACAATCGACGCTATATTATCTAACCAAGTCACAAATTCACGATTCCCTTCAGGCATAACTAATTCTTGAGGAGAATTAACATGGATTTGTAACGCTTGTGCCTCAAGTAATTCAACTGCTTCCAAAGCCTTTTCTACTGGTACGTCCGCACCAACATTGCTAAAAATCATGCCTTCAGGATTCATTTTTCGCGCAATCGTAAACGTCTCAGCCATGCGTGGATTTCTCAGTGCCGCATGTGTTGATCCAACTGCCATCGCTAAGCCAGTTTCTCTTGCAACTACAGCTAGCTTTTCATTGATGTTTTTCGTCCACTCGCTACCACCCGTCATTGCATTAATATAAATCGGATATGCCATCGTTAAGTCAGGCGTCTGTGATGTCAAATCGATATCATTTACATTAATTGATGGGATAGAATGATGCACAAAACGCATCTTATCAAAATCTGAATGCATTGCGTCAGATTGGGCCATTGCTATTTCAACATGTTCATTTTTTCTCTGTTCTCTTTGAAAATCACTCATGATTAAACCTACCTTTTCGTCATTTCTAATTTAAAACCATTTTTTACGTCTGAAAAAGATGATTAATACGACAGCTATAACAAACATTACAGCTAAGCAAATATAATATCCATAATGTAAATGTAATGCCGGCATATTTACAAAGTTCATACCATAAATCCCAGCTATGAATGTTAACGGTGAAAATATAACTGATACTAACGTTAATACTTGCATAATACTATTCATTCTAAATGACGTGTATGACTCAAAATTTTCTCGTATTTCGTTTGTCATTTCTTGAGCAGTACGAATGATATTACGTTGCTTAATCAAGTGGTCATCGATATGTTGAATGTATAGCGAATGTTTATTATCTATAATCAAATCACCATTTTGTTTCATTGTATCAATTAGCTCTTGCATAGGAAACAGTACACGTTTTACTTTAATCAAATCCGAACGTAACTTAAAGACACTATCCATGACCATTTTATTAAAGCGATCATCTACATGGCGGTCTTCAAAATGATAAACACTATCTTCAAGTGCATATACAAAGTTGAAATATTTATCAACCATCATATCTAAAATTAATATGACGACATCTGCACAATCTAATTCTGCATCTAATGTATTCATATACTTATAGACTACTTTATTTAATGATTCCAACGTTTGATGATGATATGTTACTAATACATTGTCTTGTATAAAAATATTTAGTGCTATTGGTGAATAGTTTGACCCCATAATACTATGAAATACTAAGTATTGATAATCTTTATAAGATTTATATTTAGCTCGTGGCATACCGTTAATTGCATCATCCACTTCTAAATCATTAAAATTAAAATGTGCTTTAAACCATTCATTTTCTTGTTCATTCGGTTCATCAAAATCATACCAAACAATAGTCGCATCTTTTGGTATCTCTTTGATATCATCAACTACTTTAAACGGTTCATATGTAGTTTGATACCGTATCTTTAAAGCCATCGATACTCCCCCTAAATAACGAATTCTCTATTATTTTATCATGAATTAAATAACGTGTATGTCTTAATTTATTTTAGTATGATAGTCACTAAGGAGATGGTTATTATCAAACAACTTTTTACACATACTCAAACCGTAACATCTGAATTCATTGACCATAACAATCATATGCATGATGCAAATTATAATATCATTTTTAGTGACGTCGTGAATCGTTTTAATTACAGCCACGGTCTTTCTTTAAAAGAACGCGAAAATTTAGCATATACACTATTTACACTAGAAGAACATACGACATACCTCTCAGAATTGTCTCTTGGCGATGTATTTACTGTTACTTTATATATTTATGATTACGATTATAAGCGGTTGCATTTATTTTTAACATTAACTAAAGAAGATGGTACACTAGCATCAACAAATGAAGTAATGATGATGGGAATTAATCAGCACACACGTCGTTCTGATGCTTTTCCTGAATCATTCTCAACACAAATAGCACACTATTATAAAAATCAACCAACTATCACTTGGCCTGAACAATTAGGACATAAAATAGCAATTCCACACAAAGGAGCATTAAAATGACAGATGCATTACAACAAAAGATTCATATTGAATTACTAGATTTATTAGATGATGTTAAGTTTGAATTAACAGAATTAAATGCACAAAAAGGGTTATACATTAACGGACCAGCAAATCAGCTACTTAAGCGTGGCGTTCATATGGCTTATGTTCAAGGACAAAAGCAAGCCATCGATAATATTATGACTATTGTGGAACAGCAGCTTGAAGATCAACATTTCCTAGAAGATTATGATAAATTTCAAAATGAGGTTACTCATCGCAATTATGATAAAACAGCTAACTTTGCAGAACTTAGTGATATTCCACGTCAATTCGATAATTTTTTAGATCAATTTTATCAAATTAAAGGGCAATACTTTATCATCACACATATCAATACACTTATTGGTGATTTTCACTCAGAAGCTCATTAACAATTAGTCTATATAACCCTTGCTATATTTTCAAAAACAAAACCCAATTACGTTTTCATGTCAAATATCATCTTGCATGAAATCGTAACTGGGTCAATTGTATGTTATTAGTTATTTTGTGTTACATCCTCATCTATCGATTTGGCAATTTGTTTAATAGCTTTATGTGATTGTCTAATTGGATAAATTGGAAAATCATGTACCATCTTAGGATAATCATAAAACTCAATGTATTGATGATGTTGCAACATCATTTGTTCGAATAGCTTCATATCAGGATGTGTCATTTCACGTCCACCACCAAACATATAAACTGGTGGCAATCCTTCTATTGTGCCATTAATTGGCGATATGCGCTTATCTGTTAATGGTAGGCCATTCGCCCATTTTTTCATAATCTCATTGACACCAAACTGACTTAGAACCGCATCTTGTTCGATTAAGGCGTCCGAAATATCTTTATTAGATAGTGTTGCATCTAAAATTGGTGAGATTAAATACAATTTATTCGGTAATGGCTGTTGATTATCTAAAAGAGATTGTACAAAGGATAATGCCAGTGCACCACCTGAACCATCACCCATGACTACGACATTTTGATGTCCTACTTCAGATACTAATTGATCATAAACACGTTGTATCGCTTGGAAAGTATCGTCAATATGAAACTCTGGTGTCTTTGGATAGATAGGCAGTACAACCTCATATAATGTACTTAAAGTGATTTTATCCAACAATCTCCAATGGAACGGTGATGGTTGTAGTGCATTGAATCCACCGTGAATATATAAAATTTTCTTATCAATTTGATGTCTGAAATTAAAGCGAAAGACTTGCATATCATCTAATGATAATTTTTCTAAATTTGCTTTAACATTTAATGTTGAAGGCTGCTTATGTTTTTTTCTATTTTCAATTTCTCTTTTATAAAAAAATCTTTCAACATCTTGATCATTTTTAAACATAATCGAGCGATTGTGAAGCAAATATTTATTGACAACGCTATTCATAACACGGTTTCTAATCAATGTCTTAACCTACCTTTATATATTTTATGTATCCAATGATTGTCTATCCCCTACATTCTTTGCCAAAAAAAGTATATAATGTAGAAGATATTTTCTTTTTCACTTTCAAATTTAAGACTACAATTGAACAGTGATTTTTCATCATTATAACAGACAACTAGACATATTGATAAGTAAAGAAAAGAACTTTATACGGAGGTGCCTTGCATGACAAATCCAAATCAACGATTAGAACCATTTGATGAGACATTTCAACAACCGAATATTCATCGTGGTAAGCGATATGGTAAGAAAAAACGTTCATTGGTAAGCATGATTATTCAAATCATTGTTGTTATATTAACCGCAATCGCTGGATACAGCATGTGGAAACAACCCATTTTTAATATTGTCTTCACCAAAGAATCTGTAGATTTTGATGGCATTAAAAATTTTAACGAGACAATTGGAAAAATGCATCAATTAAATATTAATTTGGGTAATATCAATGATTTACAACAAGGAATCGATCGCTTAATTTTAGTCTTTAACGGTTTCTTTATTCTATGTATCGTTAGCCTAGTCATAACAATACTGACAATTGTATTTAATCGCACAGTTCTAAAAGTAGTAAATATTTTAGTGTTAACAATTATGTTAGTCATTACTTTGTATTTCAGTTATATTATTAAAACACTCGCACAAGAAATTGCAGATGCTTTAAAAAAATATTATTTAAATGTACCACCAGATCAAGTGATTACAGAAGCTGACGCTATTCATAACGGCATCATTTTACTGGGCTGTAGCATCGGTTTACTTGTTATAAGCTTATTCTTCCGTAATCGCATGCCTCGTTTAAAATAATGTTATATAGTAGGGATTGGGACAGAAATGTTATTTTCACAAAATTCATTTCGTTGACCCACTTCCTGCTTTTTCTTTATTAATGACCTACTACGTCAATGCCAAATTTTAATATAATTCCTCT
>NZ_JACYHC010000283.1:0-425 GCF_017152085.1 Staphylococcus sp. EG-SA-2 | reverse complement strand
AGTGTGAACAAGTTAATAACTTGTGGATAACTGGAAAGTTGATAACAATTTGGAGGACCAAACGACATGAAAATCACCATTTTAGCTGTAGGGAAACTAAAAGAGAAATATTGGAAGCAAGCCATAGCAGAATATGAAAAACGTTTAGGCCCATACACCAAGATAGACATCATAGAAGTTCCAGACGAAAAAGCACCAGAAAATATGAGCGACAAAGAAATTGAGCAAGTAAAAGAAAAAGAAGGCCAACGAATACTAGCCAAAATTAAACCACAATCCACAGTCATTACATTAGAAATACAAGGAAAGATGCTATCTTCCGAAGGATTGGCCCAAGAATTGAACCAACGCATGACCCAAGGGCAAAGCGACTTTGTATTCGTCATTGGCGGATCAAACGGCCTGCACAAGGACGTCTTACAACG
>NZ_JACYHC010000282.1:0-425 GCF_017152085.1 Staphylococcus sp. EG-SA-2 | reverse complement strand
CCAAATGTATGACCTAAATTTAAAAATTTACGTACACCTTGTTCTTTTTCATCTGCAACAACAATATCCAGCTTCGTTTCAATACCTTTAGCAATATATTTATCCATACCATTTAATGACTGTAATATCTCTCTATCTTTAAAGTGCTGTTCGATTTCTTGCGTCGTTGATTCACCATTCAATAACGCATGCTTATAAACTTCTGCATAGCCACTTAATATTTGCTCAAATGGTAACGTCTTTAAAAAGTCTAAATCATAAATCACAGCAGTTGGACGATAAAATGCACCGATAAGGTTTTTACCTTGTTTTGAGTTAATACCCACTTTACCGCCAACACTAGAATCATGCGCCAAAATCGTTGTAGGAACTTGTATAAAATGGACACCTCTTAATAGTGTTGCTGCTACAAATCCTGCAAAATC
>NZ_JACYHC010000281.1:0-428 GCF_017152085.1 Staphylococcus sp. EG-SA-2 | reverse complement strand
TCATGGGACAATAAAGTATTGCTATAATAATTGAATCATTAAATGAAGGAATAGAGCCTAAGACATAATAAATCAATGTCTTAGGCTCTACAATATTATATTGGTAGTAGTTGACCGAATGAAAATGCCCATGTAACAAGCATTTTTCAATTATAGGCGGGGCCCCAACACAGAAGCTGACGAAAAGTCAGCTTACAATAATGTGCAAGTTGGCGGGGCCCCAACATAGAGAATTTCAAAAAGAAATTCTACAGACAATGCAAGTTGGGGAGTGACAACGAAATAAATTTTATAAAATACTATTTCTGTCACATTCCTACTCCCAATTCCATTTAAATATATAGAAAATTTCACCTATTATATACATCATACACTTTAAAAATTATCATTTAAATAATCTGATTTGGAATTAAAGTGCATGAAGTATA
>NZ_JACYHC010000280.1:0-429 GCF_017152085.1 Staphylococcus sp. EG-SA-2 | reverse complement strand
TTCAGTGTAAAATGTACTTGGGTCATGTAAAAGTCCTCCTGGGTATGTTTTTGTCGTTAAAAACATTGTACCGTAAAAGGACTGTTATATGGCCTTTTTACTTTTACACAATTATACGGACTTTATCCAATAATCTGTAGTATCTTGTTTTGGAATGATGTAATTTTATAACATCAACGGCTTCAAATGAGTAGTTTCATATATAAATCAATAAACACAACTACTCAACTGAACTGGCTTAATTAATAAATGATTTGCCAGACGAAATATAACAGCATTATTAGATTAATTCTAATAGTTTATTTAAATTTTCTTCGGTTGTCGCCCAGCTGGTTGCGAATCTAACAACACGATGTTGATCATCGTATTTTTCCCAAACAGCAAATTTAACTTTTTGTTCTAACTCTGCTATTTTCTCGTTACTTAAAA
>NZ_JACYHC010000279.1:0-433 GCF_017152085.1 Staphylococcus sp. EG-SA-2 | reverse complement strand
AAATATAAGAAGAAAAAAGATAAATGGGAAAAAAAAAAGAATACAATGAAAGAAAACATACAAAAAAGAAAAAGGAAAAAAAAGAAAAAGAGAAAGAAGAAAAAAAAAAAGGAAAAAAAAAAGAAAAAAAAAGAAGAAAAAAAAAAAAGAAAAAGAGAAAAAAAAAAAAAAGAAAAAAGAGAAAAAAAAAAAAGAAAAAGAAAAAGAAAAAGAAAGAAAAGAAAAAAAAAAAAAAAGAAGAAAGAAAAAAAAAAAAAGAAGAAAAGAATAGTAAAAAAAAAGAAGAAAGGAAAGAAAAGAATAAAAAAAGAAAAGAAAAAAAGAAGAAAAAAGATGGAAGGATAAAAAAGAAAAAAAAAAAAAGAAAAAGAAATAAAAAAAATTAAAATGAAAGATATTGTTATGATAATTCTTCACGTAAACGAATTACATA
>NZ_JACYHC010000278.1:0-435 GCF_017152085.1 Staphylococcus sp. EG-SA-2 | reverse complement strand
GAAGTCGTAACAAGGTAGCCGTATCGGAAGGTGCGGCTGGATCACCTCCTTTCTAAGGATATATTCGGAACATCTTCTTCAGAAGATGCGGAATAACGTGACATATTGTATTCAGTTTTGAATGTTTGTTCATTCAAATTAATGGGCCTATAGCTCAGCTGGTTAGAGCGCACGCCTGATAAGCGTGAGGTCGGTGGTTCGAGTCCACTTAGGCCCACCATTAATTTAATACCTATTTGGGGGCTTAGCTCAGCTGGGAGAGCGCCTGCTTTGCACGCAGGAGGTCAGCGGTTCGATCCCGCTAGTCTCCACCATTATTTGTACATTGAAAACTAGATAAGTAAGTAAAATATAGATTTTACCAAGCAAAACCGAGTGAATAAAGAGTTTTAAATAAGCTTGAATTCATAAGAAATAATCGCTAGTGTTCGAAAG
>NZ_JACYHC010000277.1:0-439 GCF_017152085.1 Staphylococcus sp. EG-SA-2 | reverse complement strand
AGAGAAAAGCTAGAAGTTCTTATGCAGTTTTAATTAAACTGTCGTTCCCTTCATCTCTTTTAACCACAGAGATGCGTTAGAAGTTCTTCTAATACAATTTATACAACGCCATTCCCTACACACTCTTATAAAAGAGATTCACGCGCGTCAATAAATTGTATTACATACTAACTAAAAAGCTTTTCTTAATCGTACTAACGAAGTTAGAGGTTCTTATGTGATTGGACAACTGTTCTCCCTACTAGACTTTTAGCATAGCTGGTTAAAAGTACTATTACAGATTGTTCAATTGTATGCCCCTTTCCTTTGAACGGAATATTAAAAGCTATGTGCAGTAACTTTTAATAGGCATACCACTTTTGCATCAAGCTATAAATAATCGCATACTTTGATATTTAATCTGGCCTATCAAAGTAAACATCTATGGTTTCCTCCCCCC
>NZ_JACYHC010000276.1:0-7418 GCF_017152085.1 Staphylococcus sp. EG-SA-2 | reverse complement strand
TTGATATCTCCTATACCATTCCCCGTCGTATCATTAAACGACTTAGGATAAATTTGATATACAACGGATTTTCTCCAATCTATTTCTTTCGACACACAATTACCACCTTATAACGTAATAAAGGACGTCCAAATAACGAACGCCCCTTTTTTATTTTATTAATCTTCAACAATTTCTTTCGCTTTTTGTTTACTAAAATGAGACATCACAATTGTTAGTATACATGGTACAACAATAGCAATAGCTGTCACAATAAGATATACTGGCCAAAATTCTTTTTGAATTGAAATGAATGCTGGCACGCCACCAACACCAACTTTTCCAAGTACGTTATTCATACCAACGATTGCCCCCAATACACAAGACGTTGATATCGCAGCGATAAATGGATATTTCAAAGGTAAGTTCACACCAAACATAGCTGGTTCAGTAACACCTAACATACCAGAAATACAAGATGTTAATGCCAAGCCTTCTTCTTTAACCATTTTACGACGTTTATAGACAAACCATGCTCCAAATGCTGCAGAGCCCTGACAAATATTGGAAATCGCAACAATTGGCCATAAATACGTACCACCTAAGCTGCTACCCATCAATTGGAAATCTACTGCTAAAAACATATGGTGTAGTCCTGTAATTACAAGTGGTGCATATAACAATCCATATATTGCTCCGCCAAGCCATCCTGCATGTTGGAATATAAATGTAACACCAGATGTAATACCTGTACCAATCAATAATGCAACTGGTCCAATGATAATAAATGCTAAAAATCCAGTAACTAAAAGCGCTACGGGTCCAACGACCAACATTTTTATCGAATCGTGAACGACTTTATTTAATCCTTTTTCAATTTTAGCTAGAACATAAGCTGCAATTAAAACAGGCAACACTTGACCTTGGTAATTCAACTGCTTAATCTCTAAGCCAAATAAGTTCCACGTCGGAATATTCCCTTTTGCCAAATCATACTGAGATACTAATTGCGGATGCATTAAAATCAAACCTAAGACTATGCCTAGAATCGGACTACCACCAAATACACGCATACTACTCCAACCAATTAATGCTGGTAAGAAAATAAATGCCGTACTCGCAATCACATTAATGATGTTTGAAATATCAGCAATTTGCGGATACATCTCAATAAGTGCTTTTGGACCAAATAAACCTTTCATTGTAAGTAAATTATTGATCCCCATTAACAAACCAGCTGTCACAATCGCAGGTAATATTGGTATAAAAATATCCCCTAACAATTTGATCAAACGTTGTACTGGATTCCCTTTTTTCGCAGCTGCTTGTTTCGCTTCATCTTTCGAAGCTTCTTGAGCACCTGTTTCATCAATAAACTGCTTATACACTTCATCGACTGTTCCTGGACCAATGACAATTTGATATTGATGGTCTGCTTTGAACTGCCCCTTGACCAACGCGTTATTACTTAATGCGTCTTTATCAACTTTGCTTTCATCTTTAAGCACTAAACGTAATCGTGTTACACAATGCGTTGCAGCTTCAAGATTTTCTTTTCCCCCAATAGCGCTTACGATGGCTTTTACATCTTCTCTTTTTACAGCCATATATTTCACTCCCTTAATGTCTTAAAACGAGTATAACTTGTCTAGACAAGTTATGTAAAGGCTTTCAACAAATTATTTTTATTTTGTCACATGATCTGATACAGCTATTTTAGAAAATCAATAGGCCATAACGACATATGTAGCAATAACTCCTCGCTACAATTGCGTGATTAACAATACCTCACCACGCTCTCACCATTATAAAGTGTAGATGCATGGCCAACTCCTAAATTGAAAAATGCATATCTATAAATAGCAAACTTGCCCACACAAGCCATCCATCATATTTCACAAAACAAAAAAGACATTTAGCTATGTATATTGCACAAGCCAAATGCCCTTCCAATCTCAATGCCCTATCATTTCTATAGCTAAAAAAACGAGCCATTCAAAGACAAATAAAAAAGGCAAATACTCAAAATTTGAGCACTTACCTTCATTATATATAGTATTTAATATAAATATTGATGGCGGAGGAAGAGGGATTCGAACCCCCGCGAGCCGTTAAGCCCCTGTCGGTTTTCAAGACCGATCCCTTCAGCCGGACTTGGGTATTCCTCCTAAACACAATATTTATCATATATGAACGTTCTGTAAAAGTCAATATTGTTTTTAAGCATTACATGATTACCACAAATCATTGTCTTCCACTACAGTTGACCTATAAACGAATGTAAAAAATCACTACTTATAATTAATCGATTTGTTGTCTTACAAACCTTTGTTTTTAGGTTACAAAGATGGCATGTGACGTTGATAGATACTAGATTATTTCAAACTCGATTCAGCATGACACAACGTCAACGTAACCACCATTTCCATACAAAGATTATACACAAACTTTACTCGCTAAATACTGATCTACTGCTTTCGCTACGCCTCTACCTTCTTTAATTGCCCATACAACTAAACTTTGACCACGTCTAGCATCTCCAGCAGCAAATACCTTTTCATTATTAGTTTGATAGTTTGTATCATCCGCCACGATTCGATTTCTATCCGTTTTAATGTTAAAAGCATTCGGTACTGTTGGTTCTGTACCTTCGAAGCCGATTGATAATAATACAAGGTCAGCAGGCCAAAATCTTTCAGGTCCTTCTTTCATGACCATACCATTTTCGCCTTGCTCTAAAATTTGAGTATACAAACCACGTATGTGTCCTTTATCGTCAACATCGTAACGCATTGTTTGAACACCATATGCACGTGGTTCCTTACCAAACTTAGCTTCGTACTCTTGGTGCGCATAGTCCATTTTAAACACCGGCATTGCTAAAGGCCATGATGCATTTTCTGTAAATGTAATTGCTTCTGGCAATTTCGTATATTTATTAAATTGAACAATCGATTTACAATTTTCTCTTAATGCTGTCGCTACACAGTCTGCCCCTGTATCACCAGCACCAATGATAATGACATTCTTATCTTTTGCAGTTATTGTAATATCATCAATTTCTCCATTTAACAGCTGCGTTTGTTCAGTTAAATAATCCATAGCGAAATGTATACCATCACCCATGCGTCCTTCTAAAGGTAAATCTCTACCTTTTTGTGCACCAGTACATAATATAATGGCATCATACTCAGATTCTAACGTTGCTTTATCAATATCAACGCCTACTTCAACACCATTAATGAAAGTAATGCCCGCTTCTTCCATTAACTTAATACGACGTCGAACCACATCTTTATCAAGCTTCATATTTGGAATACCATACATTAATAAACCGCCTGATTCTCTAGCACGTTCATAAATAGTCACTTGATATCCTAGTAGATTAAGTTCTTCAGCAGCAGTTAATCCTGCTGGACCGCTTCCAACGATTGCCACTTTTTCATCTCTACGGCGACTCGGAACTTTCGGCGCTACCCAACCATTTTCAAAAGCTTCATCAATAATTGTGCGTTCAATACCTTTAATCGCAATCGATTCTCTATTAATCTTCATCACACAAGCACTTTCGCATGGTGCAGGACATACACGCCCTGTAAAGTCAGGAAAGTTATTTGTTTCGCTTAAGCGTTCATAAGCAGTTTTAAAATCTTGATGATACACTAAGTCGTTCCATTCAGGAATGTAGTTTCCAATTGGACAACCTATTGTTTCCCTACCATACTGTTGTCCGGTTTGACAAAACGGCGTTCCACAATCCATACATCGCGCACCTTGGATAGAGGCATCTTCTTTAGTAAATCGTTGTTGATATGCTTTATGATGCTTCAAACGGTCTACCAGTGATAATTCACCTAAGTACTGTTTGTCATACTTCATAAATCCTTTAAATTCACCCATCGTATCTCCCCCTTTCCTTAATACACAACGGCTGGTTTATGTTTAGCGTCGATTGTTTTACTGTCATCGTAAAATGCAGCTAACATCGCTTCATCTTCATTGTCATGTAATGATTTGTGCAAATGAATTTTTTGCATCATTAATTGATAATCTTTAGGAATAACTTTAACGACGACATCTTCAATGCGATCAAAATGTTTTAACACATGAATCGCTCTCGTACTATTCGTGTGTGACACATGTTCTTCCAGCATTTGCTTAATGAATGCTTTTTCTTCTTGGTGTTTAATCTTTGTAAACGAAAGCGTATCTAGTTGATTATTTTCAACAAAAGCTTCTACATCAGACGGGATAACGTAAGCAATACCACCACTCATACCTTGACCGAAGTTCTTACCTACATCACCTAAATTAATGACATGTCCACCAGTCATGTACTCTAATCCATGGTCACCGATACCTTCAACGACAACATCTACACCACTATTTCTAATACAGAATCTTTCTCCTGCACTACCGTTAATAAATGCCTTACCACCTGTCGCACCATAGAATGAGACGTTACCAGCAATAATTTCATTTTGTCGTTCTTCAAAAGGTGCTTTGACAATGACCGTACCACCAGATAATCCTTTACCAACATAGTCATTCGCATCTCCAGTATGATGAATCATTAAGCCTTTCGGTGCATATGCTGCAAGACTTTGACCAGCATGACCATTCGTATAAACATTAATTGTATTTTCAGGAAGTCCTGCTTCTCCATATTGTTTCGAAATCTCACTACCTGTAATAACTCCTACATCACGTTGTTCATTATTTACTGTAAAGCTACCTGTATAGCGACGTCCTTCAGCAATATATGGCTTCGTTACTTCATATAAATTTGTTAAATCAAATCCATGCTCAAGATTATGATTTTGTTGAATTTCTTTTGTGTTTGGCCCATCGAAAGGACATAACAGTTTTTCAACATCAATACTAGCCGCTTTGCTATTCGCTTTTAATGTTGATGATCGTTGTAATAAATCAGTTCTTCCAACTAAGTCTTCTACACGTTTCAAACCTAAAGATGCTAAAATTTCTCTTAATTCTTGTGCAATAAAATGCATAAAATTAACAACATGATGTGCTTTACCTCTATATAAAGCACGTAAATCTTTGTTTTGAGTTGCAACTCCTACTGGACATGTATCTTTATGGCATACACGCATCATAATACAGCCCAACACCACTAATGGTGCAGTTGCAAATCCAAATTCTTCCGCTCCAAGCGCACATGCGTACGCTACATCTTTACCAGTTAATAACTTACCGTCTGTTTCTAACTTAACACGACTTCTTAAGTCATTTAGTTTTAATGTTTGATGTGTTTCTGCTAAACCAATCTCCCAAGGAACACCGGCATGCTGAATACTCGTTTTAGGTGAAGCCCCTGTACCACCATCGTAACCACTGATGACAATTTTATCTGCAAATGCTTTTGCCACCCCAGATGCAATGGTACCAACACCTGTTTTCGAAACTAATTTTACCGCGATATCTGCATCTTTATTCGCATTTTTCAAATCATGTATCAGTTGCGCTAAATCTTCTATTGAATAAATATCATGATGTGGCGGTGGTGAAATCAGACCGATACCTGGCGTTGACCCTCTTGTCTTTGCAATCCACGGATATACCTTAGTACCAGGTAATTGACCACCTTCACCAGGCTTTGCACCTTGCGCAACTTTAATTTGAATTTCTTTGGCATGTTGTAAATAATCACTAGTTACACCAAAACGCCCAGAAGCAACTTGTTTAATCGCACTTACTTTGTTGCTTCCATCAACTTGTACTTCATAACGTTTTGCATCTTCGCCACCTTCACCACTATTACTCTTTCCACCTAATTGGTTCATGGCTTGTGCTAACGTTTCATGTGCTTCCGCTGAAATCGATCCATAACTCATCGCCCCTGTATTAAAGCGTTTGACAATGTCACTTACCGGTTCAACTTGGTCGATGTCAATCGGTGTACATGCTTTAAATTCAAGTAAATGTCTAATGTGATCTGTTCTATTTTTGTTCACCGCTTCAGAGTATGCTTTAAATTGCGCATAGTCATTTTCTTTACATGCGTGCTGCAATAAGAAAATAGATTCCGGATTAAAAGCATGATGTTGACCTTGTTGTCTCCATTGAAATGTACTACCTGATGCAAGATAATTATCATCACTTTGTTGACGTGCTTTATTTTCAGCATCAATTTGATCAATCGAAATACCCGATAACTTAGACTGTGTCCCAGTAAAATAACGATCAATCACATCATGAGACAAGCCAATCGCTTCAAATATTTGTGCACCTTGATAACTTTGCACTGTCGAAATTCCCATCTTAGCCATTACTTTAATGACACCTTCTGACAATACATCCGTATATGTCTTAACATTATCGACAACGGTGCCTTGTAACCCTTCTGTCAATGTCAGTTGTTCAACTGTACGTTGCGCTAGGTATGGCACAATTGCATTCGCGCCATATGCGAGTAAACAAGCAACATGATGCACTTCTCGTGTCTCACCAGATTTAGCGACTAAACTTGTAGACATACGTAAATCTGCTTTAATAAGTAATTGATGCACATGACTTATTGCGAGTAACATCGGCATTGCAAAGCCATTGCTATCAACTAATCCACTGTCATCTAACACTAGAATTTGAGCGCCTTGCTTTACAGCATTCACTGCTTCTCGGCCTAATGCTTCTAACGCATCTTCCAAATCCCCTTCATATACCGTTGATAAATAAGTTAATTTAAAATGTTCCTGATCAATCGCTGCTAAGTGTGATTCATTCAATACCGGCCTTTTCAATTGAATACGATCTAAAACCGTTTCGTCAGGTGCTAGTAAGTTACCTTCGCCACCTAAATAAGAAAGTTCACTCGTTACGATTTTTTCACGATACGCATCAATTGGTGGATTCGTAACTTGTGCAAACAGCTGTTTAAAGTAATTAAATAGTGATTCTGGTCGCTCGTTCAACACTGCAATTGGCGCATCATATCCCATTGCACCGATAGGATCCTTCTTACCTTCTACAAGTTCCTGAATATACTTATGAATCTCTTCTTTCGTGTATGCAAACTGACGTTGTAATTTAAATAACGTCTCATCTTTCCATTGCGAATCTTGATATTGTATATTTTCAAAATCAAAGTCAACTTTATGGTTATCAATCCACGCTTTATATGGTAATTCTCCAGCAATCGCACCTTTCAAATCATTATTTTCAATGACTTTATTCTGTTTAAAATCAACAAGCAATAACTTTCCAGGATTCAATTGACCTTTAAAAGCAACATTACTTTCAGGTACGTCCACAACACCCACTTCAGATGAAAAGACAATAAAGTTATCTTTAGTAATCGTATAACGACCTGGACGTAATCCATTTCTATCTGTAAGCGCGCCAAGTTTGTCACCGTTACAGAACGAAATCATTGTAGGACCATCCCACGGTTCCATTAAATAACTATAAAATTCATAAAA
>NZ_JACYHC010000275.1:0-443 GCF_017152085.1 Staphylococcus sp. EG-SA-2 | reverse complement strand
TCATCTTTACCTCTTACACCTAAAGGTACTGCCATCGTTTTGTATGTTTCGTTTTGTCTCCATCGATTAACCACATCAAGCTGATCTACTTCTTTCACGTTATACATCTCTAAAAATGTAATACTATCAGGAATTGCATTTTTCAAATGTTCGACGTGTATCAAATTCGCCAAACGTCTCGCGATATATTCTTTATCAACGTTATCAATATTTTCAGGTGTAAATTTCAATTGAACTAATTCTTTTTCTTTCGTAATCAGTTCGCCTTCAGTACGAGACTTGATATCAATAATGGTATCTACATGCTCTGGCAAACTTTCAATCACATCTTCAACAAAGATTAATGAAATACCATATTCTGATAAATCTTGGTTTACATATTCTAAAATGACATGATCAATAATTAATGACATATCTGTAATGACAAACACTAATTGCGGTGT
>NZ_JACYHC010000274.1:0-443 GCF_017152085.1 Staphylococcus sp. EG-SA-2 | reverse complement strand
TTTCTTAAACGCTTGTTGTAAGATTGTTAATTCATCCTTTGTTAACACATCAAACGCTTTTGTTAATGTCTCAGCATGCTTAGGGAAAATATCTGCCATTTGACTTTGACCTTTTTCAGTTAAACAAGCCATATATACACGTTTATCATCTTTATCCTTTTCACGTGTAATCCAACCTTTGTCCTCTAATTGACTTACAACATATGAAATGCTGCTACTTGCAATTAATACGCGGTCTCTAATACGTTGAATTGGTTGCGGACCTTTATTATAAAGCAACTCGAGCACTGCAAATTCAGTAATATTTAAGCCATATCGCTTTACGTCTTCTTTTGTAATTTGCTCTAATGTGTCTAACGCCCTATTCATTCCGACAAAGACATTGAGCGATTGTTTCGTTCGATCCATATCATCACCAACTTTTTAATTTATTTCGATTTCGA
>NZ_JACYHC010000273.1:0-445 GCF_017152085.1 Staphylococcus sp. EG-SA-2 | reverse complement strand
GAACCTGTTTGTTTATTTAAAATTGCTTTCGCAGCAGCTACAGCTTGATCATAAGCAGTTTTCTTACTTTGTTCAGCGTCACGATATTTTTGAGTTTGTTTTGTTGCATTTTCATCATCAATACCATGTTGTAATTGACCCATAGCTGTATTAAGTTCATTTGCAGTTTGTTGGATACTTGTTACATTTGCAACACGTTGCGCACTTGTAACTTGTGCTTTTAACGCATCTTTTTGCGCTTTATTTAAGTTAGTAGCACCATCGATGGCATTTGTTGCTGTTTGTTTCGCTTGCGTTAAATTATGTGTACCATCTAATGCATTTTTCGTTGATGTCACTTGTGTAGCGATTTGGTTAATTGCATTAGCATCCATATTTGGATTGCTTGTTGCATTAATGACACCATTAGCACTATCAACAGCATTGTTATAGTTTGTTTTGTTAC
>NZ_JACYHC010000272.1:0-7432 GCF_017152085.1 Staphylococcus sp. EG-SA-2 | reverse complement strand
CATTTTCATAGGGGATTTTTAAAATTAAGTATTGAAAAATAAAATATTTATATTATAATATAAATAAGTCAACGACCATGCGTGGACAGTAAAACGAAGTACATGCGAATGTAGTAGCCGTTTACTATGAGACTAGGCATTATAATTGAATATCATAGTATAAATTGCCATGAGAGTAGAAGCTTCAGTTTATGAAGACTTCGAAATCATGGTTTTTTATTTTTAAAGTGAAATTTTAGTTCATAGTAAATATATATATGTTTTTAATTCGGCTAAATCATAGCATTAAATTTTTTAGATGAAGCTAGCGATATTACGAAATGATATATAGAAGATTTCAGTTATAACAGTATACGAAGTAATCCTCTCCGTTTAACGGACAATAGTTAATAATCAGTTAATTTTAAATTCAATTATAGATTATTTTTGATAATACAAACATTATTTTTTAAGATTTGATTAAAGTTCGTTTTGATTTTTATAGCGAAAAAGTTGAGCATCGGCAATTTTATCATATTGTTCGAGTATAAAGGGAACTATTTAAATGTAATGAAGGTTGCGCCAAAATGACCGGTTTTCAGCATCATAAATGAATAAATTGTATCATTTTTAATATTTTATAGCATTTTATTTTTTTAATGAACAGTTAATTTTATAAATAAGTGAAATAATCTAGAATAAATTTGTATTAAAAATTTATATAGAAAGAAAGTGAAACTTATGTTTAAGAAAAAAATGTTAGCTGCAACTTTGTCAGTAGGACTGATTGCGCCTTTAGCATCTCCGATTCAAGAATCTAGAGCTAATACTAATATAGAGAATATTGGTGATGGTGCTGAAGTAATCAAACGTACGGAGGATGTAAGTAGTAAGAAATGGGGCGTTACTCAAAATGTTCAATTCGACTTTGTAAAAGATAAAAAATATAACAAAGATGCTTTAATTGTTAAAATGCAAGGTTTTATTAATTCCAGAACTTCATTTTCAGATGTGAAGGGTAGTGGATATGAATTGACTAAACGAATGATTTGGCCATTCCAATATAATATAGGACTGACGACTAAAGATCCAAATGTTAGCTTAATCAATTACCTTCCTAAAAACAAAATAGAAACTACTGATGTTGGTCAAACATTAGGATATAACATTGGAGGTAATTTCCAGTCAGCACCATCTATAGGTGGCAATGGCTCATTTAATTATTCTAAAACAATTAGTTATACCCAAAAGAGTTATGTCAGTGAAGTAGACAAGCAAAACTCAAAATCAGTTAAATGGGGTGTTAAAGCAAACGAATTTGTTACGCCTGATGGTAAAAAATCTGCGCATGATAGATATTTATTCGTACAAAGTCCAAATGGTCCAACAGGTTCAGCAAGAGAATATTTTGCTCCTGATAATCAATTGCCACCTTTAGTTCAAAGTGGCTTTAATCCATCATTTATCACTACACTATCACATGAAAAAGGTTCAAGTGATACGAGTGAATTTGAAATTTCATATGGTAGAAACTTAGATATTACATATGCGACTTTATTCCCTAGAACTGGTATTTACGCAGAAAGAAAGCATAATGCATTTGTAAATAGAAACTTTGTAGTTAGATATGAAGTTAATTGGAAAACACACGAAATTAAAGTGAAAGGACATAATTAATATGAAAATGAAAAAATTAGTCAAATCATCAGTTGCTTCATCAATTGCACTGCTTTTGCTATCGAATACAGTTGATGCAGCTCAACATATCACACCTGTAAGCGAGAAAAAAGTAGATGACAAAATCACTTTATACAAAACAACAGCAACATCTGATAATGATAAATTGAATATTTCTCAAATTTTAACGTTTAATTTCATTAAGGATAAAAGTTATGACAAAGATACATTAGTACTTAAGGCAGCCGGAAACATTAATTCAGGTTATAAAAAGCCTAATCCAAAAGATTACAATTACTCACAGTTTTATTGGGGCGGTAAGTATAATGTTTCGGTTAGTTCAGAATCAAATGATGCTGTAAATGTTGTTGACTATGCACCTAAAAATCAAAATGAAGAATTCCAAGTTCAACAAACATTAGGTTATTCTTATGGCGGAGATATTAATATATCTAATGGCTTATCAGGTGGATTGAATGGATCAAAATCATTTTCAGAAACAATAAATTATAAACAAGAAAGTTACAGAACTACGATTGATAGAAAAACAAATCATAAATCAATTGGCTGGGGTGTTGAGGCGCACAAAATTATGAATAATGGTTGGGGACCATATGGTAGAGATAGTTATGACCCAACATATGGTAATGAACTGTTTTTAGGTGGTAGACAAAGTAGTTCAAATGCTGGACAAAATTTCTTGCCAACACATCAAATGCCTTTATTGGCGCGTGGTAACTTTAACCCAGAATTTATAAGCGTACTTTCTCATAAACAAAATGATACAAAAAAATCTAAAATCAAAGTAACTTACCAAAGAGAAATGGATAGATATACTAATCAATGGAATCGACTACACTGGATTGGTAATAACTACAAAAATCAAAATACAGTAACGTTTACATCTACTTATGAAGTTGACTGGCAAAACCATACTGTTAAATTAATCGGTACGGATTCTAAAGAAACTAATCCTGGAGTATAGAATTGTATATGATTAAATAATCAACAAAGTGCAATTATTTCAATTATCAAACGGAATTAAAGAACTAACATAATTTTTATTTACACACATGATAATTTTTAGTTAGGGAAATGTAGATTACTTTGCTAAATAGCAGGGTGCTAAATTTACGAAAGTAGAATTATTTAGAAACTTCCAACATATAAAAAATTATTAAAAAAATGGAACCACGTCTTAATCGGCGTGGTTCGTTTTGTAGATATAGCATCTATGATTGTATGACGGTGAAAGTTCATTACAAACTTGGTATTGGTAAATTTATCATTTTAAGTATCGGTGATTTAATTGAAATAGAAACTATTATCGAAGAAACATTATATAACACGATAATTATACGTTACTAAACTTTTCTTCAAGTTGTTTTTTGTTTTCAAATGAAAATACCTCTACATTATATTGAGACAACATTGTTGATACTGCTTCGCTAATATCATCTTGTTGTTCTGTAATGATATTAAGTCTAGCATTAGAATCAAAATTTTTATTTCTATGTATTTCAACATCATTCCAATCGAAAAGGACATTTTTTGCATTGTTTTTATCGATTCGTTTAATTGTTTTAACATACTCTGTAGCTTCTCCTGGAAATACTGCTTCGAAACTATGGATTAACTTAGATTTCCCCTCTACCTTAAATTCGGGAAATATATTAGGATAAATCTTTCTGTTTGATAGAAAATATTGCATCACTTCGTCTTTAAATAAGGACTTAATATTTTCTTTCTTTAATATTCCCAAATAACTGATCTCGGAAATAGCCAAAACATAATCATGAATAGCTTGAGATAAGTTTATTCTATTTGTATAAAAGTTTATGTGCTTATTTTCGATGACTAGACTGTAGTTTTGTACAATATTATTGAGAAGTTGATACTTTTTTTGTTTTTTATTACTAGTTAAATCTATACCTAATTGTTCCATGTTCCATAAAGTTTCACCATGATCAGTTAGTTTATATCGATCCCCTGAAAAAGATATATTTACAGAAATAGAATCACCAAAATAATCGACGATAGGTGAATAAAATTCTATAGTTTCATTTTCTAATGGGATAAACTTTGATTCTGTTTGTAAGTAATCAAAATAGTCTTTGCTAATAGATTTAATTGTGTTGTCATGCATAGTATCACCAACTCATGAATAGATTAGTTTCAATTTTAATATTATCATTATGATTAGTTTTTGTATATTCAAGCAAAGTAAATAATTGTTTTACAAAATCAGAGCTATCGTCAAATATATTATAAGGTAAAGGATATGCTTTCATATGGGTTGCGCCGTCAGCTTTTTGTATAAATTCTTTTTCAGAAAATATATTAATTCTATTTCCCCTTATTTTCTCATTATTAGAGTTTTTATGAAAACCGTCATTAAGATTTAAACGTAACAAGCTATAGTTGTAACGGCATTCTCTGAAATTTATAGTTGCTTTTCCAGGCTTTAAAAAATAGCTTAAAGTGAAAAAGTATTCAGAATTACATGATGTTATGTTAATATCTCCCTTACAAGTTTCGTCTAATTTAATGTTGTATTGTTCAAGTATTTCTTTACTTAGATTTACTAAATAATTTAAATCTTCATCGTTCAGTTTCAAATGCATTTAAACATCTCCTTAGTTTAGATTTTACGATCTTAAATCCTTATATTATTTTCAGTATTTGTAGTAAGTTATACAGATGTTTTCTATAAACTTAATAATTATTCCTTTTTAGCGTCATAATCGTTTAGCAATACATGACAATGGAATATTTATTAATTTATTTAGTACCGTCATTTTTAACATTATTAATAATTTGTGATAATGTTAGATATATTTTTCATTAAAGATGTAATGGCTATTGTTGTCGGAGTTTTAATGTTTATTTTTAACGTTTATTTTGGATTAGAAGTGCTTGGAGATCATTCGTGGTTCTATTTACCAATCACATATGCTACGTGTTACGTTTATATGTTTATCGAAGGGAGTATACCAGTTACATTAACATTGGCGATCTATATTATTATCACGTTGCTATTAGCAGTTTTACTCTTTAAAGGATTTAATAAATGGAGCGGTAGAACAATTAAAGATTAAAGATTGGGGCGCTAATGGTAAAAGAAATTTAGTTGCGTTTAAAAGGGAGGAAAGAGAACAGATAAATATGAATACAAAATAATTTTGTATTCGGACAGCAGGGGTATTAGACGCGATTGACAATGTCTGGTTAATTAAACGTAATGTTTATTTAAGCGATGAATATTAGGTGCAAAGTTTTTGAATTTGAATGTAATTGAGGTTTATTGATTAGACATTTTATTGAATTGCGTGTTATTATATAAATGTAAAAATAAGACGACATGCGCGAACATGTCGTCAAAGCAAGCCAAACGCTGGCTTCTAAAATATTTTTTAACCATTCCAACTTGCCAAAGTTAATGCGGAATGGTTTTTTTATTTTCCGCTAATTGAAATAAAAATGACGTTTTAATATATTATGGGCTAGGTGGTTTGTAAGAAAGGGTTAGTTATTAAGGTTTTATGAATTAAGGAAATTTTAGTTTAAGGTTTAATCAATTGTGATTTTATCAATAAAGCGTTTTTTGAATGTAGTTCCATTGCCACTTGTCAGATCTGCTCCTACTTTACCTGAAACAGATGATTTTGTATTGTCAGACTTATCATTACAATGAATAGTTACTGTTTGTCCATCTGTAACCAAACCTTTTTCCTTTAATTTAGATGTAAGTGTTTTCCAACTATCTTCACCACTAACAGTAGTATTAAAATCATCTGACGGTACATTATCTTTTTTCAAGTCAATTTCCTTAAGTTTAGAAAAATTACTTGGAGTACTTGAAAAATCGTCATTATTATTACCATAGGCAGAAACACTTGAAGAATATCCGGTTTTATTAACATATGTTACTGTAATCTCTTCATTTTCGTTACCACTAATAATATTTGAATCAATTAATGAATCTTTAACTTTTTTCCACAATTGACCATTTGTCATTTTTTCTTCTGCTTTTGCTGTTTTAACAACTTTATTTGTATTTAATCCTAAGTATGAAGAATGTAAACCTGTTCCTAATGTTGTTAATACTAAAGCACTTGCTACTAATGTTTTACCTAAAAATTTTGTATTCATTTTTATTGCTCCTTTTTTTATATTGTAAACGTTTACAATGAAAATATAATAATATTTTTTTAAAAGAACAATTAACTAAATATCAAAAATGTATTAACTATCTATTAACTAAAAAATAGAATAATTTTTTAACATCGTTTTGTTGTTTTGAATTATAAAAACTAAAGTAAAAATGTTGGATGTGAAAGATTGTTGATGAGAATTTTGAGATGTAGATAAATATCAAACTAGTCTATAGGTAAAAATTTATAATTAATTTGAAAAGAATGTCTCAAATAATGTTTGAATTAGCAGGTGTCATACTAAGTAATGTTAAGTAAACATTTTATACTTTATCAGAACAAAAAAGACATGCATCAACATGTCAGTGAAACTAATCCATATTATCTTAACAACGAAATTGAATCGAACCTGAAAAACGTATTTACAAATCGCAACTACTCTATCCAAGGCGAAATCGCAAAATCTGATCCCCGAAATAACATATCTCGAAAAAAATTCCATAATTCAATCATCTTCAATAATTAACAATACATTACTAGTTCCAAATATACTCATACATACATGTTTCATTGATTGACTGCATATTGTCATAAATAATAGGGGAACTAATCGCTAATAATATTGTTAAACACAATACATAATAAAGTGAAAGATTTTAAATACATGAATTGTTCACCATTCCGCCATATATTTTCAATTACCTAATTTCCGAATAAATATTACAATTTTAATTCAATAATTAATATTTAAGACCAAAATAATCCTAAAAAGTCAATTTTAATTGCGTGATATTGAGTTTTAAGCATATTTAAATAAATAAGTCAATTAATGTAAAATAATTTAATAAAACGTTAATAAGTGGTTAATTAATATTTAATTAATATTTTTATTTAAAATGTATATAGTAAATGTGTATCTAGATACATTAACTATAAAAATAAATTTGGAAGGAGGTAAAATATGAATAAAAATGTAATGGTTAAAGGTTTAACTGCTTTAACTATTTTAACATCTCTTGGTTTCGCTGAAAATATTTCTAATCAGCCTCATTCAATTGCCAAAGCAGAAAAGAATGTCAAAGAAATTACCGATGCAACTAAGGCACCATACAATTCAGTGGTAGCATTTGCGGGTGGTACTGGTGTAGTTGTTGGTAAAAATACAATCGTAACTAACAAACATATCGCTAAAAGTAATGATATTTTTAAAAATAGAGTAGCAGCACATTATTCGAGTAAAGGTAAAGGCGGAGGAAACTACGACGTTAAAGACATTGTAGAATATCCTGGAAAAGAAGACCTTGCGATAGTTCATGTTCATGAAACAAGTACAGAAGGTTTGAATTTTAATAAGAACGTTAGTTATACAAAATTTGCAGAAGGAGCAAAAGCGAAAGATAGAATTTCTGTTATTGGTTATCCAAAGGGTGCACAAACAAAATATAAAATGTTTGAATCGACAGGAACGATTAACCATATCAGTGGAACGTTTATAGAATTTGATGCGTATGCACAACCAGGTAATTCAGGATCTCCTGTATTGAATTCTAAACATGAACTGATTGGTATTTTATATGCAGGTAGTGGAAAAGATGAATCTGAAAAGAATTTCGGTGTTTATT
>NZ_JACYHC010000271.1:0-445 GCF_017152085.1 Staphylococcus sp. EG-SA-2 | reverse complement strand
ATTATATATTAAAGATCGTCGTGCTAAACAATAATGCACTTAAAGTTTTGAACTGACGAAATTTACAAAATGATTCTCGTCTCTCTAATTACTTAAAACGGGTTCTATAATAAATCGTACTGATGGAGCTTGGGAGATAAATCAATGTCCTAGGGTCTATAATATTATATTGGCAGTAGTTGACTGAATGAAAATGCGCTTGCAACAAGCTTTTTTCAACTCTAGTCAGGGGCCCAAACACAGAGAATTTCGAAAAGAAATTCTACAGGCAATGCGAGTTGGGGTGTGGGCCCCAACACAGAGAATTTCGAAAAGAAATTCTACAGACAATGCAAGTTGGGGTGGGACAACGATAAAGAAATACTTTTTCTATAGAAATTAGTATTTCTTATGCATGAGTTTTACTCATGTATTCCTATTTTTAAGTACACATTAGCTGTGGCTA
>NZ_JACYHC010000270.1:0-450 GCF_017152085.1 Staphylococcus sp. EG-SA-2 | reverse complement strand
TGTAGAAATCAAGAAAATCGACTGTGAATATACCTATGCTATGCCCATTGCAATTTTAATAAGACACACGATGTCATTCGACAATGCTCATTTCTTTGCTCAGTTACGTCATCCTGTCTTATAAAACAACATTGCAGACATGTATATCAAACGACACTTCAATAACATCACTTTGCCATCGTACTACTATTAAAATCGTGTCTCAAACCCCTTATTTTAATTCCAAAAATCTGCTGGTCAAAAGACCGAGAAACTAAAAACATTACTGGATGTGTTGATAAATTATCTTATAGAAATAAACTCAAAATATATCAACACTTGATTCTAAGGAGGATATGACAATATGAAAATTTTAGATAGAATTAATGAACTTGCAAATAAAGAAAAAGTCCAACCACTTACTGTAGCTGAAAAACAAGAACAACATGCATTGCGTCAAGACTACTTAAG
>NZ_JACYHC010000268.1:0-452 GCF_017152085.1 Staphylococcus sp. EG-SA-2 | reverse complement strand
ACATTTAAATTTACAAGGTCCGGATGGTATCTATTATCGCTTTAATCATATCGAAGTTGAAGATTAGTATATACTTTGAATGGACGAACCATATAATGAATCGTTTTTAATGATCTTTTTATACAAGCTATGAAGGAGGCTGGGACATAAATCCCTAAAAAACAGCAGTAAGATAATTTTCAATTAGAAAATATCTTACTGCTGTTCTCTATTTATACAATACTTCGTATTGAATGGCTTCGCTTTGCCCATCTGGCACATTACTGTAAAATTCTATAAATAGAATTTTTGATGATGGGTCCCTTCCTAGGGTGCCGTCTCAGCTACCCCAACCGGCACATTGTTGTAAGCTGACTATATGTCAGCTTCTGTGTTGGGGCCCCTGTCTTCGACTGGCACTGCTCCCTCAGGAGTCTCGCCATTAATACTACGTATTAACATGTAATTTTACT
>NZ_JACYHC010000267.1:0-456 GCF_017152085.1 Staphylococcus sp. EG-SA-2 | reverse complement strand
CAAGGATTAGATATACCTAATTTACAAAAGAAAACGGTTCAGGAGTACTTAAAAGAAGCAACAGGAAAAGCTAAAAAAATGCTAGAAATTAGATTGCAAATGTCTAAAACCAGTGTGAAAAAATACAACAAAATGCATGACATGATGTGCAGTGATGAACGGGTAAGAGGTCTGTTTCAATTTTACGGTGCCGGTAGGTAGAGGTGTACAACTTCAGAATTTAACAAAGCATTATATTTCAGATACTGAATTAGAAATAGCAAGAGATCTTATTAAAGAACAACGTTTTGACGATTTAGATTTATTACTCAATGTTCATCCTCAAGACTTATTAAGTCAATTAGTTAGGACGACATTTACTGCTGAAGAAGGTAATGAACTAGCAGTAAGTGATTTTTCTGCAATAGAGGCAAGAGTCATAGCATGGTATGCAAAAGAACAATGGCGTTTAGATGT
>NZ_JACYHC010000266.1:0-458 GCF_017152085.1 Staphylococcus sp. EG-SA-2 | reverse complement strand
CATTACTTTTCAGATGTCATTGGCGGCACGTCACTAGCAATCATTTGGGTAGCGTTATTCTTAATGGTATACCCATACTTTATTAATCATCGACGACAACGCGTTTAGCAAACATCTTTAGACATAGTGGAGGTATATAGAAAAATGAGAATTAAAACACCGAGTCCATCTTATTTAAAAGGCACAAATGGACATGCGATATTATTATTACATTCATTTACAGGTACAAATCGGGATGTGAAGCATCTTGCAGCTGAGTTAAATGACCAAGGATTTAGTTGTTATGCACCGAATTATCCAGGTCATGGTTTACTGTTGAAAGATTTCATGACATATAATGTAGATGATTGGTGGGAAGAAGTTGAGAAAGCTTACCAATTTTTAGTCAATGAAGGTTATGAATCTATCAGTGCAACGGGTGTGTCTTTAGGTGGATTAATGACATTAAAATTGGCGCA
>NZ_JACYHC010000265.1:0-464 GCF_017152085.1 Staphylococcus sp. EG-SA-2 | reverse complement strand
ACTTGGAACTTTTGATTTTGTTGGTTAAAAAGCAAAACGTTAGAGTCATAATAACCTTGACTTTGGCCACTAACATTTGTTAACTCATAACTAGGTCCTGAATAGTATTGATGTAACTTGTTTGTATCATATAAACGGTTCATTTTTTCATACTTTCCTTTTGCATTAACCGATTGATTTTCTGTTATCATTACACTTGTTGTTAATATTCCTAATACAAATATCGCTTTAGCTATCGCTGTAAATTTCATATTCATATGCTCCAATCTTAATATATTGGATTGCTTTTATTACGTAATTTGAATAATACACATTTATTATAAAGGGCATTGAGACAGACTGACATTAACACTCGTTTAATTAAAATTAAATCATGGTTAATGAAGAACTAATTAATATTCAATGGACATCACTTTCAGAAGTAATGTGAATTTTTAGTACGCTCATACCCTGCGTTATAAAAC
>NZ_JACYHC010000264.1:0-7569 GCF_017152085.1 Staphylococcus sp. EG-SA-2 | reverse complement strand
CAATACTACTTAGGTAACTACGGTATCGTCCTGTTGTCACTTATCGTTATGGTTGCTTGTTTAAAAACAGCCATCGGTTTGATTACGGCATTTTCAGAAACATTCGAACACCTTTTCCCTAAAATGAATTACCTAGCGATTGCAACAGTTGTAAGCTTTATTTCGTTCTTATTCGCGAATGTTGGCTTAACTAAGATTATTATGTACTCAGTCCCAGTGTTAATGTTCTTATATCCATTAGCAATTGCCTTGATTGTACTAACATTATTTAGTAGCAAATTCCATCATTCAAAAATTATTTATCAATGTACCATTTTCTTTACAATGATTGCTGCATTAGTAGATGGATTAAAAGCTAGTCCAGAGTTCATTTCAAGCACATCATTCTCACAAACTTTGATTAATTTCAGCCAAAAATATTTACCATTATCAGACATTGGTATGGGCTGGGTTGTTCTCAGTTTGATTGGTTTCATTATCGGCTTCATTATTTATAAAATTAAGCATCGTAAAATTCCATAAGCATAATACTATGCCACAGTCATATGTTAAACATATGCTTGTGGCATTTTTTATTCATACTACATTAAACTGCAATCGTATACATACATATCACTGATTATCCACAAAAAATATTAGTACTTTCATTTTACAAATCACATTAATACAAACACAACCTTATCTTTATATTATTAAATTTACATTTGACACTTATATTGAACAACTGTAATATATTAATATTAATTCTTTAAATTGTATAAATATAAAGGAGGGAGACCGATGAATTCAATCATTGAATTAACTGATTATTATAGCTCTAATAATTATGCACCACTTAAGCTTGTCATTTCTAAAGGTAAAGGTGTCAAAGTTTGGGATACTGATGGCAAACAATATATAGATTGCATTTCGGGTTTTTCAGTTGCAAACCAAGGCCATTGTCATCCAACAATTGTTAAAGCGATGACAGAACAAGCTTCAAAGTTGTCTATCATTTCACGTGTCCTTTATAGTGACAATCTCGGGAAATGGGAAGAAAAAATTTGTCATCTTGCTAAGAAAGACAAAGTACTCTCCCTTAACTCTGGTACTGAAGCTGTTGAAGCAGCCATTAAAATTGCTAGAAAATGGGGCTCTGAAGTTAAAGGCATTACTGACGGACAAGTTGAAATCATCGCTATGAATAACAATTTTCACGGTCGTACACTTGGCTCATTATCACTATCTAACCACGACGCATATAAAGCAGGATTTCACCCCCTACTTCAAGGCACTACAACTGTAGATTTTGGAGACATTGAACAATTAACACAAGCTATTTCACCGAATACAGCAGCAATTATTTTGGAACCAATTCAAGGTGAAGGTGGCGTTAATATACCACCGAAAGGATATATTCAAGCTGTGCGTCAACTATGTGATAAACATCAAATATTAATGATTGCAGATGAAATTCAAGTTGGTCTTGGTAGAACTGGGAAATGGTTTGCGATGGAATGGGAACAAGTTGTTCCAGACATTTATATTTTAGGTAAGGCATTGGGTGGCGGCTTATACCCTGTATCTGCTGTACTTGCAAATAATGATGTCATGCGTGTTCTAACACCAGGTACACATGGTTCAACATTTGGTGGTAACCCTTTAGCCATTGCAATATCGACGGCAGCGCTTGATGTACTTAAAGATGAACAACTGGTTGAACGATCAGAACGCTTAGGTTCATTTTTATTAAAAGCGTTGCTACAACTTAAACATCCTAGTATTAAAGAAATTAGAGGTCGTGGTTTATTTATAGGCATAGAGCTTAACACAGATGCTGCACCTTTTGTGGATCAACTGATTCAACGTGGAATCTTATGCAAAGACACGCATCGTACTATCATTCGATTGTCTCCACCTCTAGTTATTGATAAAGAGGAAATCCATCAAATTGTTGCAGCTTTTCAAGACGTTTTTAAAAATTAACAATTAATCATTTATATATGACATAGGAGGGATTCATGATGATTAAAGTAGGTATCGTTGGCGGTAGCGGTTATGGCGCAATTGAATTAATTCGATTGTTACAAACACATCCTCATGTAACGATTGCACACATCTACTCACATTCAAAAGTAGATGAACCGTTGAAATTAACATTTCCACATTTACAACATATTATGCAACATTTCGAAGCACTTACAGTGGACAATAATGACTGTGATGTAATTTTCTTTGCGACACCAGCACCCGTAAGTAAAACATGTATCCCTCCCTTAGTAGAAAAAGGTATTCATGTTATCGATTTATCTGGCGCATTTAGAATTAAGAATCGTGAAATATATGAAGCATATTACAAAGAAACTGCTGCAGCACAAGATGATTTGAATCATGCTATTTACAGCATTTCAGAATGGCAATCGTTTGATAACAATGGAACGAAGCTCATTTCTAATCCTGGCTGTTTCCCTACAGCAACATTATTAGCATTACATCCACTTATTAGCGAAAAAATAGTAGATTTGTCATCTATTATTATTGATGCTAAGACCGGCGTGTCAGGTGCTGGTCGTTCATTATCACAACGTGTTCATTTTTCAGAAATGAATGAAAATCTAAGTGCTTATGCAATCGGAAACCATAAACACAAACCGGAAATCGAGCAATATTTATCTATCATTGCGGGTCAAGATGTATCAGTCATATTTACACCACATCTCGTACCAATGACACGAGGTATTTTATCAACAATTTATGTCAAATTTTCATCTGAATATACGACTGAATCATTACATAAATTAATGACCTCTTATTATGCTAATCAGCCATTTGTCAGAATTAGAGATATTGGGACTTTTCCAACCACAAAAGAAGTACTCGGTAGTAACTACTGCGATATCGGTATCTATGTAGATGAAACAACACAAACAGCAATTTTAGTATCAGTGATTGATAACCTTGTCAAAGGCGCAAGTGGTCAAGCCATTCAAAATTTAAATATATTATATGATTTTGAAGTAACGACTGGCCTAAATCAATCACCAGTTTATCCATAAGGGGTGTTAGAATGAAACATCAAGAAACGACATCACAACAATATAACTTTTCAATTATTAAACATGGCGATATCAGTACACCTCAAGGCTTCACGGCTGGTGGTATGCACATCGGTTTACGCGCTAACAAAAAAGACTTTGGGTGGATTTACTCATCGTCTTTGGCAAGTTCAGCTGCCGTATATACTTTAAATCAGTTTAAAGCTGCACCACTTATTGTCACTGAAGACACTTTACAAAAGTCTAAAGGAAAATTACAAGCACTTGTTGTTAATTCAGCTAATGCAAATTCTTGTACCGGTCAACAAGGCATAGATGATGCACGACAAACACAAACATGGGTTGCTCAACAACTTCAAATACCATCTGAGCATGTTGCTGTTGCTTCAACTGGGGTCATTGGTGAATATTTGCCTATGGATAAAATTAAGACTGGGACCGAACATATTAAGGATACTAATTTTGCAACGCCAGGTGCGTTTAACGAGGCAATTTTAACAACTGATACCTGTACAAAACATATCGCTGTATCACTAAAAATCGATGGTAAAACCGTTACAATTGGTGGTAGCGCCAAAGGTTCAGGTATGATTCATCCAAATATGGCTACCATGCTTGCTTTTATAACAACCGATGCATCGATTGAATCGAATACACTTCATCAATTATTAAAATCTTCGACTGACCATACATTTAATATGATTACTGTTGATGGCGATACAAGTACAAATGACATGGTATTAGTCATGGCAAATCACCAAGTTGAACACCAAATACTTAGTCAAGACCATCCACAATGGGAAACATTTGTTGATGCATTCAATTTTGTCTGTACATTTTTAGCTAAAGCTATAGCCAGAGATGGCGAAGGCGCAACAAAGTTAATCAGCGTCAATGTGTCAGGCGCTAAATCAATATCAGATGCAAGAAAAATCGGTAAAACTATCGTAAGTTCAAATCTAGTAAAATCAGCTATTTTTGGCGAAGATGCCAATTTTGGTCGAATCATTACAGCTATTGGCTATAGCGGATGTGAAATTGATCCTAAATGCACATATGTTCAACTGAACCAAATACCTGTCGTGGATAAAGGTATGGCTGTACTATTTGATGAGCAAGCTATGTCGAACACATTAACTCATGAACATGTCACAATTGACGTTCAACTTGGTTTAGGTAACGCTGCAGCGACTGCATACGGTTGTGATTTATCCTATGATTATGTGCGTATTAACGCATCATATCGAACATAAGGTGGTGTTGGTTAGATGAAATTTATTGTCATTAAAATTGGTGGCAGTACACTTAGTGACATGCATCCATCAATTATTAACAACATTAAGCATTTACGATCAAACAACATCTACCCCATTATCGTTCATGGCGGTGGCCCATTTATTAATGAAGCATTATCAAACCAGCAAATCGAGCCACACTTTGTTAATGGCCTAAGAGTGACTGATAAAGCAACCATGACCATTACTAAACACACGCTCATTGCAGACGTTAACACTGCATTAGTAGCTCAATTTAACCAGCACCAATGTTCTGCAATAGGCTTATGTGGTTTGGATGCACAGCTGTTTGAAATTACATCTTTTGATCAACAATATGGATATGTCGGTGTTCCGACCGCTTTAAATAAGGATGCTTTACAGTATTTATGTACTAAATTTGTACCTATCATCAATTCGATTGGTTTCAATAACCATGATGGAGAATTTTACAATATTAATGCTGACACGCTTGCCTATTTTATTGCATCATCATTAAAAGCGCCTATTTATGTATTAAGTAATATTGCAGGTGTACTCATCAATGATGTTGTTATACCTCAATTGCCATTAGTCGATATTCATCAATATATTGAACATGGTGATATTTATGGAGGTATGATTCCCAAAGTGCTAGATGCCAAAAATGCGATTGAAAATGGCTGTCCTAAAGTTATCATTGCATCAGGAAACAAGCCAAATATCATTGAATCTATTTACAATAATGATTTTGTTGGCACAACAATCCTTAATTCATAACTATGAAATTAAGGCCTAACAAGTTTTGACACGCGAGATGATTCCAGTTCGATTATCCATTGCGCTAAAACATTTATTTACCGTTCATCTCGTTAACAATTTTGAATACAGTACGATACAATATGAGATGTAAAAAACTAATAACCTTTTACAAATTTGTTTATCAAAATATTTTAAGTTTTGCAAAGCTTTTTATTGTGATTATTTTCACAAAATACTATAATGAGGATAGTAAATAGAGAGGAGTCCTTAAGTTGACGAAACGACAAATGGGTATATTCATTTATGCTGGAATTATCGGTGGCTTGTTATCTGGAATTGTAAAATTAGGTTGGGAGGTCATGTTTCCACCTCGCACACCAGAACGTAATGCAACGAACCCACCTCAAGAGTTATTGCAACAATTAGGATTTAGTAGTGAGTTTACGCATCAAACATATACATTTTCAAATATGGAATTGCCTTGGGTAAGCTTTATTGTCCACTTTAGTTTTTCTATCGTCATTGCAATTATTTACTGCATATTAGTTAAAAAATACGCTTACTTAGCAATTGGACAAGGTGCTGTTTTTGGTATTGCTATTTGGGTATTATTCCACCTTATCATTATGCCAATCATGCATACTGTACCTGCTGTGTGGGATCAACCATACCAAGAGCATCTGTCAGAATTCTTTGGCCATATCGTCTGGATGATGACAATTGAATTAGTGCGACAACATTTTGTCTATCGCTATAAATTAAATTAATACACTGACTAACATTAACGTGAGTTTTAAATCATCGTTTGAGTATGATGATTGATGCTCACGTTATTTTATTAACTGACATGATATGATTCCAGCCAACTTACGTGAGCATTAAAGTCTCAAATGCGTCGTAACAAGATATTATTTTTGGCAATTTCAATATTGCTCAGTATATTTTCACCTTATCACTTACATTAATCTCGTCATGATTTTGAATGATGCCATCGTGTATTCACCTTTCATTTTTCCAATAAAAATACATCTAACAGTAAACATTTAGGCAGTATAGTTTAAAATCACTGCGCAATGATACTGTCAGACGTCATATTAACTACTCAATAACTGAAATACAGACACTTTTTTATAACCCCAGGGTGCCTCTCCTAAGAAACATACCTGTACCATAAACTGATCAAAAATAAATTGTTTGAACTTCACTTCACGTGATTGATAAAAGTGTGATTGTGTCATATCATAAATGTCCAATCCTTTGATTAAACCTTCACCAATCAATTTTGTAAAACTTTCTTTTTGTGTCCATATTTGATAAAAATCATTTAAACTACATATTTGATGTGCTTCGTTTGTAGAGAAACACGTCACTAACGTACGCCAGTCTAAACGTTGTGATATCTTTTCGATATCTATACCAACTGGTTCTTTATCGACAACACACACGATATAAGGATAACTATATGATAAGCTCACATAGATGGGCTGTCCATCACGATTGTGTTGAACAATATCTGCCTTACCTCGTGGCGAAATGTGATAATGCCATTCATGTGGTAATAAACCTGTGTCATGTTGAATTCCATATTGCACTAAAATATCTCCCAATCTGTGCATGAGTTTATCTTGATTGTATCTATAGTTGACTGTACGCGGTTTTTTATATGACCAACGACTTTGTGATATTAATTCTTCAATACTTTTCAAGTTACTCTGTAATTGCATTACAAATACTGTCATAACTTTCCCTACTTACTTATTGAATATTGTTTTGATATATTGTGCCCAATGATACAGCCAATTGTTAGTTATCGTTGGCCATTTTTCACTGATGTGATTCATTATTTTTAATGTTAATGTTGTATCTATCATTGCTAGTTGTTGTTCACGGTCAACACTAGTTAATCCAATCGTTTCGTACATGTCTTGTTTCTGTAAAATTTCATTAAATGATTCATCGCTGACGAGTTCAATTTCTTTGCGCTTAACGCATTCTAACAAAGATTTCACCGGCATTTTATTAGGTGATAGCACATGGTAAATGATTTGTGGTGTGTTGACCTGTGCTAATGCGACAATTTGTCTTGCAGTCGTATCCACAAAAGAAAAATCTACAGGCATTTCAGCCATGCTAACCCCGATACAATCCAGTTGTAACAAATCATTCATTACCATTGAAAAACGGTTAGTCTTTATATTTCTCATATGCCATCTTCCATTGTAAGGACTCGTCAAATTACCAACACGTACAATCCGACCATCTAAGCCATTATTTACAGCTTCTAATACTTTTAATTCACTATAAAATTTGCTCCGTGTATATGGTGATGTTAGTAGTTGCCCTTTATAGACATCCGCTTCTGAAAATGTCACATCTTCTGTGTCTATATCAAAATAAGTTCCCACACTTATCGTAGACACATATATTAACCTTGCATGATGTTGTTGTGCCAAACGTATGACATCAACAGTACCTTGAACATTTACTTTTTCAAATTCATCATCATCACCAAAGTGATC
>NZ_JACYHC010000263.1:0-467 GCF_017152085.1 Staphylococcus sp. EG-SA-2 | reverse complement strand
CATTCGAGCGCGCCAGACGAACAGAGCTCTCTGCTCAGACGAACAATGGAGACAAGAACGAAGAGAAGACGAAAAGAGAGGCGAGGAGAGAGAGGGGCAAGGACAGACAGCGGGGAAGAGAGGAGGGAAGAGGGGAGGGGAGGGGAGGGGGGGGGGGGGGGGGAAAGAAGAAGACGGAAGAAGAGAGGAGAAGGAGGCTCGTGGGAGAGGAGAGGGGGAGAAGAGAAAGGGAGAGAAGAGAGAAAAAAGGAAAAAGGAGAAAAAAAAGGAAGGAAAGGGGAAGAAAGGGAGAAAAGAAAGGAAGGGAAAGAGGGGGGGAGAGGAAGGGAAGGAGGAAGATATCGGAGAGAGGGGAAGGAAAAGAGGGAAAAGGATGGGAAGGAGGGAGGAGGGGGGAGGGAAGGAAAGGAAAAAAAGCTATACAACACATATGAATGAGCTTAAAAATTGTTTCGATTACATAGCTG
>NZ_JACYHC010000262.1:0-468 GCF_017152085.1 Staphylococcus sp. EG-SA-2 | reverse complement strand
AAAGAAAAAGAAAAAAGAAAAGAAAAAAAAAAAAAAGAAAAAAAAAGAAAGAAAAAAAGAAAAAAAAAGAAAGAAAAAAAAAAAAAAAAAGAAGAAAAAAAAGAAAAAAAAAAAGAAAAGAAAGAAAAAAAAAAAAGAAAAAGAAAAAAAAAAGAAAAGGAAGAGAAAGAAAAAAAAATAAAAAAAGAAGAGAAAAAAGAAAAAGAAGAAAAAAAAGAAAAAGAAAGGAAAAAAAAAGAAGAAAAAGAGGAAAAAGAAGAAGAAGAAAAAAAAAAAGAAAAAGAAGAAAAAGAAGAAGAAAAAAGTGAGAAAGAAAAAAAAGTAGAGAAAAAAAGAGAAAGAAGAGAAAAAAAAGAAGAAGATAAGGAAAAAAAAATGAAAAAAAAAGTTACTTCATATTTAAAAGTTGTCGTCGTTTTGTTACCGCTCGCATCTGTAGAAACGATTGATATAGTACTTGTACCAATG
>NZ_JACYHC010000261.1:0-473 GCF_017152085.1 Staphylococcus sp. EG-SA-2 | reverse complement strand
TCGGAAATCTCTGGATCAAAGCTTACTTACAGCTCCCCAAAGCATATCGTCGTTAGTAACGTCCTTCATCGGCTTCTAGTGCCAAGGCATCCACCGTGCGCCCTTAATAACTTAATCTATGTTTCCATCCTACAGGAAACGCGTTATTAATCTTGTGAGTGTTCTTTCGAACACTAGCGATTATTTCTTATGAATTCAAGCTTATTTAAAACTCTTTATTCACTCGGTTTTGCTTGGTAAAATCTATATTTTACTTACTTATCTAGTTTTCAATGTACAATTTCTTTTTAGTCAAGCGCTCGCATAAGCAATATCACTTTAACCAAAAAATATTTGAATGTTAAATAAACATTCAAAACTGAATACAATATGTCACGTTATTCCGCATCTTCTGAAGAAGATGTTCCGAATATATCCTTAGAAAGGAGGTGATCCAGCCGCACCTTCCGATACGGCTACCTTGTTACGACTTC
>NZ_JACYHC010000260.1:0-477 GCF_017152085.1 Staphylococcus sp. EG-SA-2 | reverse complement strand
TAAATAATGTTTGTAACTTATAGTTACGTTTTTTGGAATTAACGTTGACATATTGTCATTCAGTTTTCAATGTTCATTTTTCTTACCGACAAGAATTAATTATACATTTTATTAACATTTAAGTCAACAACTTTTTAAAATTAATTTTCGTTAGTAATTCAAGTTATTTCTTAAGTTGAATTGTTTTGTTTGCCTCAACAAATAAATACTATACAGGCTTTCAAACTGCTTAACAACAGTAAAAATTACACCTTTGTCATCTGTACTGAACGCCCTTATCCTAAAAATCGAACTTAAAAAAATCCCCACTTATAAATAGTACGTTTTTTAGAACAAGAAACAGATTTTTTTCTAACCATATCAATCAAAAAAACCGCAAAACAGAACGTTATTTTTTTACCAGAAATTAAAAATAAATTTACAAGTTTTAAATAATCTCTCAAAACACCGCTATACAGGCTGATTTAATAAGCTTTA
>NZ_JACYHC010000259.1:0-481 GCF_017152085.1 Staphylococcus sp. EG-SA-2 | reverse complement strand
ACATTCATATGTCTGGTGACTATAGCAAGGAGGTCACACCTGTTCCCATGCCGAACACAGAAGTTAAGCTCCTTAGCGTCGATGGTAGTCGAACTTACGTTCCGCTAGAGTAGAACGTTGCCAGGCAAAAAATGGATGCGATGAGCCGCATTGAGACCGCAAGGTCTCTTTTTTTTATGTCTAAAACGTCAAAATAAAAGTTAACACAAAGAAAATGGCTTGACGAAGTGAAAACGTTTGAATCTGACGAAACGAGAAAAGAGCGCAACGAGTTTAGTAGAGCTAAATGAGTAAGCGAGAGCCGAAGAAAATGATAATTTAATAATGTACACTTTCGATTGTCTAAGTATGTATAACTTTAATTTTGTGTTTATATAAATTTAAAATGATATCATCGAAAACAAAATATTGTATAAATAGAGAAGAGCAGTAAGACGGTATCTAATTGAAAATGATCTTACTGCTCTTTTATATACTTTAT
>NZ_JACYHC010000258.1:0-482 GCF_017152085.1 Staphylococcus sp. EG-SA-2 | reverse complement strand
CTAAAAGATAATGTTTTATATGTAGAACAAGGATTCCATCACGATGCATTATACAGTGATTACTTAATTGCTTCAGACTATTCATTTGTAAATCCAGAAGATAATGACTTAGATCAAGGTTTTGAATGTACAGCTAAATTTAGATATCGCCAAAAAGATACGAAAGTTTTTGTGAAACGTGAAAACGACCATGCACTACGTGTTACTTTTGCTGAGCCAGTAAGAGCAATCACACCTGGACAAGCAGTTGTTTTTTATCAAGGTGATGTGTGTCTTGGTGGTGCAACAATTGACGATGTGTTCAAAAATGAAGGTCAATTAAATTATGTTGTATAAACAATGGCAACAATAAATTACTTATTTGAAGTTTCAACGTCGAAAATGACGAAAGACAGTTTTTGATGAGAATAATTCATGATGATAGAGTCTGGGACATCACAATGTCCTAGGCTCTACAATGTTATATTGGCGGGGCCCCAACA
>NZ_JACYHC010000257.1:0-482 GCF_017152085.1 Staphylococcus sp. EG-SA-2 | reverse complement strand
TGAAGTTGAAGCGGGTTGAAGCAATTTCGTTTTATTAATGAAGCTGTGTGAAATATAGTGATTGAACAAAAAAGTGGTTTAATGGGATGGTGGTTATTTCCGTTTTAGAATTTAACATTTACACGTCTAATTTTAATCATTGTTTTAAATTTTATGAATCGAAGCCCTTTGATTTAATAATATTTGCTAATGCTAGTAACTTATCTGATTGTTCATGTTTAAAATAAAGAAAACCACTCACATCAGTGTGTGTTCGAACTAGACTTGTAAGTTCCAGTTCGGTACGACTTTCTAAAGCAATTATTATTGCTGTGATTGTCGTATATCACTTAGATGTGCGTGGTTTATTTTAATAGGTTAGTAATATATTAGGTCATGTTATGTTTAAGACTATAATGAATAAATAATTTAGAAATATGCTTCCGATTGTTCGATGCTTTAATTCAGTTAGAAGCATCATAGAATGCATGATTACTGTTGTA
>NZ_JACYHC010000256.1:0-483 GCF_017152085.1 Staphylococcus sp. EG-SA-2 | reverse complement strand
AGCGGGTAAATGAACTTTATGAAGCACTTTTAAATGTAGGGTGTATTACGCGACCATTTCCAACTGGTGTTAGAATTACAATTGGTTTTAAAGAACAAAATGATAAAATGTTAGAAGTTTTATCAAATTTTAAATACGAATAGTAAGTGGGGAGTGGGACAGAAATGATATTTTCTCAAAATTTATTTCGTCGTCCCACCCCAACTTGCATTGCCTGTAGAATTTCTTTTCGAAATTCTCTGTGTTGGGGCCCCTGACTAGAATTGAAAAAAGCTTGTTACAAGCGCATTTTCGTTCAGTCAACTACTGCCAATATAACTTTGTAGAGCATTGAACATTGATTTATGTCTCAAGCTCAATGCAGTGTGAATGATGAGGTGAGAGTATTCAGTGTAAAAAGCAACAATAGATGATATTGTTTTGTATCAATTGCTTTTTTGCTATACTGAATCAATACTGATATTTTGAGGAGAAGATTAAAAT
>NZ_JACYHC010000255.1:0-7707 GCF_017152085.1 Staphylococcus sp. EG-SA-2 | reverse complement strand
AACTTAAATATTAATGTATTAGATGTGATTGAAATGGCAAACAAACATCCGCGTGTTAATATCCATCAACCTGGTCCAGGTGTAGGCGGTCATTGTTTAGCTGTTGATCCGTACTTTATTATTGCTAAAGACCCTGAAAATGCAAAGTTAATTCAAACTGGACGTGAAATTAATAATTCAATGCCGGCCTATGTTGTTGATACAACGAAGCAAATCATCAAAGCGTTGAGCGGGAATAAAGTCACAGTATTTGGTTTAACTTATAAAGGTGATGTTGATGATATAAGAGAATCGCCAGCATTTGATATTTATGAGCTATTAAATCAAGAACCAGACATAGAAGTATGTGCTTATGATCCACATGTTGAATTAGATTTTGTGGAACATGATATGTCACATGCTGTCAAAGACGCATCGCTAGTATTGATTTTAAGTGACCACTCAGAATTTAAAAATTTATCGGACAGTCATTTTGATAAAATGAAGCATAAAGTGATTTTTGATACAAAAAATGTTGTGAAATCATCATTTGAAGATGTATCGTATTATAATTATGGCAATATATTTAATTTTATCGACAAATAAAATGTGTCAAACTAGGGCATACATGATTAAGGAAAGATAAGCTGTCATGTGTTTGAACTTCAGAGAGGATAATGTTATGAAAAAAATTATGGTTATTTTCGGTACGAGACCCGAAGCAATAAAAATGGCACCATTAGTAAAAGAAATTGATCATAATGGGAACTTTGAAGCGAACATTGTGATTACAGCACAACATAGAGATATGTTAGATAGTGTGTTAAGTATATTTGATATTCAAGCTGATCATGATTTAAATATTATGCAAGATCAACAAACGTTAGCGGACCTTACGGCGAATGCGCTTGCTAAACTTGATAGCATCATTAATGAGGAACAGCCGGATATGATTTTAGTACATGGTGATACTACAACGACTTTTGTAGGAAGTTTGGCAGCATTTTATCATCAAATTCCGGTTGGACATGTAGAAGCTGGACTTCGAACACATCAGAAATACTCACCATTTCCTGAAGAGTTAAATCGAGTCATGGTAAGTAATATTGCTGAATTGAATTTTGCGCCAACAGTAATTGCAGCTAAAAATTTACTTTTTGAAAACAAAGACAAAGAGCGTATCTTTATTACTGGAAATACAGTTATTGACGCATTGTCAACAACAGTTCAAAATGATTTTGTTTCAACGATTATTAATAAACATAAAGGCAAGAAAGTTATTTTACTAACAGCGCATCGTCGTGAAAATATTGGGGAACCGATGCATCAGATTTTTAAAGCAGTAAGAGATTTGGCAGATGAATATAAAGATGTTGTCTTCATTTATCCAATGCATCGTAATCCAAAGGTAAGAGCGATTGCCGAAAAATATTTATCTGGGAGAAATCGGATTGAATTAATTGAGCCATTAGATGCGATTGAGTTCCATAATTTTACAAATCAATCGTACCTCGTGCTGACAGATTCTGGTGGTATTCAAGAGGAGGCTCCTACATTTGGAAAACCTGTGTTGGTATTAAGGAATCATACAGAGCGTCCCGAAGGCGTTGAGGCGGGAACATCGAGAGTAATTGGCACAGATTATGACAATATTGTTCGAAATGTGAAACAATTGATTGAGGATGATGAAGCGTATCAACGTATGAGTCAAGCGAATAATCCATATGGTGATGGACAAGCATCACGACGTATTTGTGAAGCAATAGAATATTATTTTGGATTGCGCTCAGACAAGCCGGATGAATTCGTACCTTTACGTCACAAATAATAAAAAACCCCTAATCATGAAGTTGGTTTAGACAACCAGCGGTGACTAGGGGTTTTTAATATATTTATTTTTGATAGTGGTAGCCAATATCATATTTGAATACTTTATTTGATAATATTGGACTTTGCTGTCCATCGTCATCACTTTTTAAACGTACATTTTTATGAGCTTCTTTAAATACATCGGAATTCAACCAATTATTAAAGCTATCTTCAGATTCCCAAATAGTTAAGATTTTAACTTCGTCTGTATCCTCAGTATTTAATGTTTTAGTGACAAACATTTGTTGGAAGCCTTCAATAGTTTCAATGCCTTGTCTATTGTAAAAACGTTCAATCGTTTCTTCCGCACTGCCTTTTTGTAATTGTAATCTATTTTCTGCCATAAACATGGGCAATCACTCCTCTATTTTATGATTTGATTTGGGTAATGTTTTTACAAATGTAAAGAGTACAGCGGTTTGTATGATAACCATTATGATTAATCCTACACGGACTGCAAGAACATCCACCATATAAATTGAAAAACCTATTACAATGTATAAGCTAATTAAAATTTTAATTTTCTGTTGTAGCGTGTAGCCTCGATGTAAATAAAAGTTTTCTACATATTCTTTATAAATTTTTTGATTAATAAGCCAATTGTAAAACCGATCTGAACTTCGAGCAAAACAAAAAACTGCTACGAGTAAAAAAGGGGTCGTTGGCAGTAAAGGTAATACGGCACCTGCAATACCAAGCGCTGTAAATATTAAGCCAATAACGATTAAAATAAGTCGCATTGAAAAAACTCCATTCTAGTACTAATGCGCATGTAATATTGTTTTAGTAATATAACTCATGCTAAATATAATGTGTATGATAAGTGCAATGACTCAGTAAAATGAAACGTTGTTGAATTATTCTTGTCCCATTAACGCATTTTAAGCGCGACTTTCATAACAACCAAACTATTTAATGAGAATTATTCTCAAGTATTATAGTTATATTATGTGTTTTATTTTTGAAAAGTGCAATATGTTTTCGAAAATAAGATTATTTTTATGTGCAAAAACGACGCAAAAGTTTTAAAAATGAGACTTCTGTGAGCTGATTATTTTATAAAATGTAAACGCTTACTATATAATGTGAATCATATCGTTTAAAAGCATTATTAAATATGATGCTAAGAGATTTATATTATAGCCAATAAACAAAGGAGAGATAATATGGCAGTAAACGTTCGAGATTATATTGCAGAGAATTATGGTTTATTTATCAATGGGGAATTTGTTAAAGGTAGCAGTGACGAAACAATCGAAGTGACTAATCCAGCAACTGGAGAAACACTATCACATATTACAAGAGCAAAAGATAAAGATGTCGATCATGCAGTCAAAGTGGCGCAAGAGGCATTTGAATCATGGTCATTAACTTCTAAATCAGAACGTGCACAAATGTTGCGTGATATTGGTGATAAATTAATGGCACAAAAAGATAAAATTGCAATGATTGAAACATTAAATAATGGTAAACCGATTCGTGAGACAACAGCAATTGATATTCCATTTGCTGCAAGACATTTCCATTATTTCGCAAGTGTTATTGAAACAGAAGAAGGTACAGTAAATGATATCGATAAAGACACAATGAGTATCGTACGACATGAGCCGATTGGCGTCGTAGGTGCTGTTGTTGCTTGGAACTTCCCAATGCTATTAGCTGCATGGAAGATTGCGCCAGCCATTGCTGCAGGTAATACAATTGTGATTCAACCTTCGTCTTCAACACCATTAAGTTTATTGGAAGTTGCTAAAATTTTCCAAGAGGTATTACCTAAAGGTGTTGTCAATATACTAACGGGTAAAGGTTCAGAATCAGGTAATGCAATTTTCAATCATGATGGTGTAGATAAATTATCATTTACGGGCTCAACTGATGTAGGTTATCAAGTTGCCGAAGCTGCAGCAAAACATCTAGTACCCGCTACATTAGAGCTTGGTGGTAAAAGCGCCAATATCATATTAGATGATGCTAATTTAGACCTTGCAGTTGAAGGTATTCAGTTAGGTATTTTATTCAACCAAGGTGAAGTATGTAGTGCAGGTTCTCGATTATTAGTTCATGAAAAAATTTATGATCAATTGGTGCCACGTTTACAAGAGGCATTTTCAAATATTAAAGTTGGAGATCCACAAGATGAAGCTACACAAATGGGTAGTCAAACTGGTAAGGATCAATTAGATAAAATTCAATCATATATTGATGCAGCAAAAGAATCAGATGCACAAATTTTAGCAGGTGGTCATCGCTTAACTGAAAATGGATTAGATAAAGGGTTCTTCTTTGAGCCGACATTAATTGCTGTGCCAGACAATCATCACAAATTAGCACAAGAAGAAATATTTGGACCAGTGTTAACAGTGATTAAAGTGAAGGACGATCAAGAAGCAATTGATATAGCTAATGATTCTGAGTATGGTTTAGCAGGCGGTGTATTTTCTCAAAATATCACACGTGCATTAAATATTGCTAAAGCTGTACGTACAGGACGTATTTGGATTAACACTTACAACCAAGTACCAGAAGGCGCACCATTTGGTGGTTATAAAAAATCAGGTATCGGTCGAGAAACTTATAAAGGTGCGTTAAGTAACTATCAACAAGTTAAAAATATTTATATTGATACAAGCAATGCTTTAAAAGGTTTGTACTAGAATAAATATCGTTTCTGAAGCGTGTTTGTAGGTCAGTCTAGCGGTAAGTCTTAACATTTAACGGCGTTGTTTAGATTTTAAGCAAAACAAAATATATAGGAACACGTATCATGATATTAGGATATAATGACTAAAATAATAGCAGTAGGATGGTTTTTAATTGCAAATCATCTTACTGCTGTTTTTAATTATGCTAATTTGCGATGCAGCTATTATAAGGACAGAGTTGTTTATGAATTGTGGTGATTTAGAAATATGAAGTTCAATATGCAAAGTCATCGTTTGTTTTAATATGTGGAACAATCATTAAAGTTATTGTGATTTTTTGAACTTAATGAAACTAAACAATAAATTTGAGATACTTTTTTGTCATTTTTATGTAACTAACACAATAATCTCGTACATTATTAAAATTTTCTATATGATAGGGATAAAGTAAAGAGCGAATGTGCTGTAAAAGTTTTTCCAAGGTGATATTACATAAAGGTATAAAGGGTAAAGATTAATGAGTTGTCATGTAAAGGACGATGATGTATAAATCATGGTTAATTACGGAAGCATTAATATTAATCTGAGAAGCTATAAAGAATTATTTTTAAAAGCGACAATATTAAATACGACGCATTTATTTAGGAGTGGCAAACGTATGAATGGGAAAAAGGCAAATACGATAAACAGATACAAATATTTTCATCATGTCAATCATCAAAAAATTCAACAAAGTTCTAAAAAGACGCTGTGGGCATCACTAATCATCACATTGTTATTTACAGTGATTGAATTTGTCGGAGGTTTAGTATCTAATTCATTGGCATTACTGTCAGATTCATTTCATATGCTTAGTGATGTATTAGCACTTGGTTTATCTATGTTGGCCATTTATTTTGCAAGTAAAAAGCCGACTGCACGATACACATTTGGATATTTAAGATTTGAGATATTAGTTGCATTTTTAAATGGTTTAGCATTAATTGTAATTTCAATCTGGATTTTATATGAAGCTATTGTACGTATTATTTATCCGCAACCAATTGAAAGTGGCATTATGTTTATGATTGCTAGTATTGGTTTACTCGTTAATATTATTTTGACAATTATCCTTGTAAGGTCTTTAAAACAAGAAGACAATATCAATATTCAAAGTGCATTATGGCATTTCATGGGAGACTTATTGAACTCTATTGGTGTCATCGTTGCAGTTGTATTGATTTACTTTACAGGATGGCGCATCATCGACCCAATCATTAGTATTGTAATTTCACTCATCATTTTACGTGGTGGTTATAAAATTACGCGTAATGCGTGGTTAATTTTAATGGAAAGTGTGCCTCAACATTTGGATACTGATCAAATTATGGCAGATATTAAAAACATAGATGGCATATTAGATGTACATGAATTTCATTTGTGGAGTATTACAACAGAGCATTATTCATTAAGTGCCCATGTTGTGTTAGATAAAAAATATGAGGGTGATGATTATCAAGCGATTGATCAAGTATCATCATTGTTGAAAGAAAAATATGGCATTGCACATTCAACGTTGCAAATTGAAAACTTGCAATTGAATCCATTAGATGAGCCATACTTCGACAAATTAACATAAATAAAACATTGTACAGGCTGGGACATAAATCAATGTTCTATGCTCTACGAAGTTATATTGGCAGTAGTTGACTGAACGAAAATGCGCTTGTAACAAGCTTTTTTCAATTCTAGTCAGGGGCCCCAACACAGAGAATTTCGAAAAGAAATTCTACAGGCAATGCAAGTTGGGGTGTGGGCCCCAACACAGAGAATTTCGAAAAGAAATTCTACAGGCAATGCAAGTTGGGGTGTGGGCCCCAACAAAGAGAAATTGGATTCCCAATTTCTACAGACAATGCAAGTTGGGGTGGGACAACGAAATAAATTTTGCGAAAATATCATTTCTGTCCCACTCCCACGTTTGTTTTGGATTATGTTGCATCATTTAAATGATTTTCGTCAATTTCTTTGATGCTATCTACATCTAACACGACATCTTTAGGTTTCAAAATATGAATATGTTTTTCATCATTTGTATGTAAAATGCGTTCTATGATGTATCTTTGACCGGCCATTGTTTCTACAGCAATCTTTTTGTTTCTAGCTAAACTTGCTACGACAGATTCTTTATCCATAATGATAGCCCCCTATATATATGTTTATTTACTTATACCCTAACATGATTTTTATACTCTTTGAAAATATATTTTACAGAATTTTATCTAAATATTTAAAAAAATCGCTCAATATCCTTGTAATCCGATAAGAATTATAGTAATATTTTTTCAACCATTGTTATAGGAGGTCTTATTAATGACATTATTTTTATTAGAAGCTAACAATCTTGATTTTGCATCAACGAAAGAAGAACTAGAAGCAAAGGCAGCATCACTATCTACGAAGACAATTCCAACATTAATTGAAGTACAAGCTACTGAAAATTTAACTCATGGTTATTTTATTGTGGAAGCAAATGACGAAGCAGAAGCTAAACAATTTTTAACAGAAGCAGATATTAGTATTCAATTAGTCAAAGAAGTACGCTTAGTTGGTAAAGATTTAGATGAAGTTAAAAATGGTGATGCACATGTTGATTACCTTGTAACTTGGAACATTCCGGAAGGCATTACGATGGATCAATATTTAGCACGTAAAAAGAAAAATTCTGTTCATTATGAAGAAGTGCCAGAAGTTGAATTTAAACGCACATATGTATGTGAAGATATGTCTAAATGTATTTGTTTATACAACGCACCTGATGAAGAAGCGGTACGTCGCGCGCGAAAAGCAGTTGATACACCGATTGATGGCATCGAAAAACTTTAATAAGACAACAAGTTGATGAGATATATGTATATAGGTTTGACGTGGATTTCGATTGCAGTTAATTAGAATAGCTCAATGCTATAAATGTAAGTAGTTGATATGAAGAAACTAATGAACTAAATGCAAGTATTTTCTAAAACAATCATTTTATTGAAATTTAGTAGAGCTGAAATTAATATAACGTCGTTAATTGAATAACGCTTATGTTATAAGAGCACTCATACCAAACCATAATCATCTATAGATATAACAATTCACGATATAAGGGCTGTGTTTGGCATAGCCCTTTAGATATACACTTAATTCCTATTAAAATAGTAGGGATTAAAAGGGGGCTTGTCATGATTAAAAT
>NZ_JACYHC010000254.1:0-483 GCF_017152085.1 Staphylococcus sp. EG-SA-2 | reverse complement strand
GTAAAGAATGATCGATGTTACTAATATTGCCATTCTCCAAATTTATTTCTGTGAGTATTTGGAAGCTACCATTAGGCAACGGTTTAACAATAGACAATTGCTTTTCCGCTTGTTGTATTAAAAAAGGTTTTGTAGATTGATTATTAATATGCCATTCACTCATGTATGTTTTTCACTCCTGCTTTAAAATAGGGTTAGAAAGTTTATAGTTGAGACATTCATGTTCAACCAAAATTTTGTTCGAATTCAATAAATGTCTTGTTTAAAATAGAAATATTGTAAATGTTATCGTCCAAAACTTCACCAGTTAAGTATTTGTTTTGAATTAAAATTTGGCAGTTAGTTAAGAAGTCTTGATAATCACGATCACAAAAATAGTTTTCACGTGCATCTTTAGCATCGCCAAAAAAGTTAGCGACTGTTTCTGTTTCTCCATTATTCGAACGTTCAATATATAATTTGTAAAATTTAGCTATTGTATAC
>NZ_JACYHC010000253.1:0-484 GCF_017152085.1 Staphylococcus sp. EG-SA-2 | reverse complement strand
TAATTGTTTATAAATTAGCAGATTCAGATAAAATTGTTAAAGTTAAAAAAGTTGACCATGATGACGTCCCTCACGGTTTAATGATGAAAATTCATGACATGGGCAAAATGCACATGAAACACTAATTAAGCTTTAATTTTGAGTAATATAGAAGATATTAAAAGCAGCAGTAAGATGTTTTCTAATTGAAAATTATCTTACTGCTGCTTTTTAAGAATTACTGTGTCAGTCTATTTTCGGTTCGCCTGCGCTTTTGCGCATGCATAAAAGCCCCTAACAACCTGAGGTCACTGCGCTTCGGTTCGCCTGCGCTTTTGCGCATGCATAAAAGCCCCTAACAACCTGAGGTCACTGCGCTTCGGTTCGCCTGCGCTTTTGCGCATGCATAAAAGCCCCTAACAACCAAAGGTTGTAAGGGGCTTTAAATGTCAGATAGTATTTTTTAAATTGATTTTAAATATTCTTGACCTTTTGCTTTGTCATA
>NZ_JACYHC010000252.1:0-485 GCF_017152085.1 Staphylococcus sp. EG-SA-2 | reverse complement strand
CTAAGGTATCATTACACATAGGCGCACTTGTCTCCTTTAGTTTGGGTTTGGTCACTTTAAATTATAGAGGCAATTGCGCTTTTTGTGTATTAAAAAAAGCAGGAAGTTTTACCTTCCCACCATAAAATATGAAGAACCTGAAAAACTGAAGGGCTTTTCATCAATCCCTTTTATTTTAGGGGAATTGAATAGATAGTTTTAAACTATACGAATTATTAATATTTGAGATTTAATTGAAATAAGTTTTAAAAATTGGAGGAGATAGATTAATCGAAGTCATTTAAAGATGAAGATAAGTGCATTCACAAAAAATAGCCACACTCATATGACATCGGATGAGTGTGGCTTAAGGATCTATGGGGGGAGGAAACCATAGATGTTTACTTTGATAGGCCAGATTAAATATCAAAGTATGCGATTATTTATAGCTTGATGCAAAAGTGGTATGCCTATTAAAAGTTACTGCACATAGCTTTTAATATTCC
>NZ_JACYHC010000251.1:0-487 GCF_017152085.1 Staphylococcus sp. EG-SA-2 | reverse complement strand
CACTGACGATTAAAACATTATTAACATGGTTAGCACGACATCATTTCAATTATCAAGAGATTAATGAGCGATATAAAGGTGGATTAAGAAAAGAATTATTATCTTTGAAAGGTATTGGAAGTGAAACAGCAGATGTCTTACTTGTTTATATATTCGGACGTATTGAATTTATTCCAGATAGCTATACAAGAAAAATATATGATAAATTAGGATATGAAAACACTAAAAATTATGATCAATTAAAAAAAGTAGTCACATTACCAAATCATTTTACAAATCAAGATGCTAATGAATTTCATGCTCTGTTAGATGTATTTGGTAAACATTACTTTAGAGACAAAGATATAAAGAATTATGATTTTTTAGAACCTTACTTTAAAAAGTAAACGCTGTGAAGTTAGATAGATGAGTTTATATGAAATATAAAAAATAATTTACTATTTTCTTTTAGTATGTGGACTTATATAATAAATAGAAGCATATAAAG
>NZ_JACYHC010000250.1:0-492 GCF_017152085.1 Staphylococcus sp. EG-SA-2 | reverse complement strand
TTTTAGAACCTTACTTTAAAAAGTAAACGCTGTGAAGTTAGATAGATGAGTTTATATGAAATATAAAAAATAATTTACTATTTTCTTTTAGTATGTGGACTTATATAATAAATAGAAGCATATAAAGAAAAAAACAGTTGTTTGTTTGTGCAGCAACTGCATAAAAGCCTCTAATCACTAAAGGTGAAGAGGAACGCAGTTGGATGCTAAGGCACAACTGCATAAATCCCTCTAATCGCTAAAGCGAAAAGTGGGATTAAAAAGGAGATGTGATAATGTGAAGAAATCGTTAATTGCTTTTATTTTGATTTTTATGCTTGTCCTGAGTGGCTGTGGTATGAAAGATAATGATAAACAAGGTAGCGATGATAATGGCTCGTCTAAATCGCCGTACCATAGAATTGTTTCGTTAATGCCTAGTAATACTGAAATTTTATATGAATTAGGATTAGGTAAATACATAGTTGGTGTTTCAACGGTTGATGATTATCC
>NZ_JACYHC010000249.1:0-7853 GCF_017152085.1 Staphylococcus sp. EG-SA-2 | reverse complement strand
CTTTTACTGTGTGACCTTTCGCAGCTTTAACCACTGCTTCAATGTCTTGTTGTACATCATCAAAACGTCCATCTTTTAATGCGCCGATGTTGATGACCATGTCAATTTCATCTGCACCATTTTGAATTGCATCTTCTGTTTCAAATGCTTTCGTTGCAGTTGTCGACGCACCTAATGGGAATCCTATTACCGTACAAACGAGCACCTCTGAATCAGCTAGTCGCTCTGCTGCATATTTAACATGCGTTGGATTCACACATACAGATTTAAAATTGTATGCTTTCGCTTCATCGATGATTTGATCGATTTGCGTACGTGTTGACTCAGGCTTCAATAAAGTGTGATCTATATATTTCTCAAATTTCATACTTACTACTCCTCGTGTTATATAATCTCTTTATTTAATTTTACTATAAATACGAATATATCTCGCGAATTTATATCTATTTATTTTTCAGATTGTGTCCAACGATTTAAGCTGACGAATAAAACTAATCCGACAATACTCATTAAACCTAAAATAATTAAAATAATACCGAAATGTGAACTTAATGCATCATTGCCTGGGAAATTTAATGCTTTAAAATCGATTAGAGCCGCAGCAATCGCAATACCTACAGATACCGCCACATTAATAATTAAATTATAAAAACCAATAGCCACACCTGTCATATTAAGATCTATTGTTTTAATGGCTTCGTTAAGTAAAGGTGCATACATTAAAGCAAAGCTACCTGCAAAGAATATCATAGAAATGACGAAGATTGAAATGTGATTACCTACTGCAAATGCAGGTAAAATCAAGCTCAGTGCTATTAAAATAATTGCTGTGATAATCGCTTGTTTTGAATTCAGATATTCGCCGATTTTACCACTTAATGCACCAACAATGACTGCTACTATATAACCCGGTACTAATAACAGTGATGTTGTGTCTAGTTGCAGATGATAAATTTGCTCCATTATGAATGGGAACGTAAAAATATAACCCAATTGGATAGCATACATTACAAATACTATAAATAAAAATGAAGCATAACGTTTATTTTGGAAAAATGATTTATTTACTAATGGACGTTGCGCATTTTTAATATATAGCGCAAAAACGATAATCGCAATTAAGGCACCAATCATATATAACCAATTAAAGTTCGTAATAAACAGCATGACTGTTGTAGCAATAGTTGCCACTAGAATTAAGCCAACAAAATCTAAATGAGCTTTATTCGTATTATTTTCTTTTGGTAATAATTTAAATAGGAATGGCAACGTAAATACTACGATTAATGCAATTAAAAACATATTTGTCCAGTGTAAATACGTAGAAATAAATCCACCTGATAATGTACCGATAACTAATGACAAGGAATAACTGCTCGTACTTAAGCCAAGGTAAGTCTTCTGGTCCTCTTTAGAAAGATACTTTGCAACATATATCACATATAATGTCTCTGCAGCAGCTAAACCGGCAGTTTGAATAATACGTCCAACTAAAAGTAATGGGAATTGATGTTGGAAAATGTAACCAATAATTGATCCGATAATGATTAATATCACGCCATAAATAAATAGTGTGCGTATACTAATGGCATCAGATAATGAAGCGTATACTACAGCGCCAATACCAATTACTAAACCGGCTAATGTCGCTTGCCAACTTACTGTCGTTACAGATATGTTTAAGTCATCAGCAATGGCTACAGAAATCAATTTAAATGAGTTGTCTATAACCAAACTGAATACAAATAAGAATAATAAAATAGGTACTGCTTTCTTTATTTTAGAATATTCAACATTCATAATCATCTACACCAATGACAGTGCAATTTCAATCATATCTGTAAATGCACGTTCCCTTTCCTCAGGTGTTGTTGACGTTTCATGAATTAAATGATCGCTCACTGTGAACACACCTAATGCTTCGACACCAGCGTAAATTGCATTCATGTATAATGCAGCTGATTCCATTTCTACACCTAAAATACCCATACGCATCCAACGTTCACTCGCTGTTGTATCCGCGTTATAGAAAATATCACTTGATAACACATTACCTACATGATGACGTACACCTTTGTCACGTGCTGTTTCAACTGCTTTTTCTAATAATTGATAAGAAGCAATTGGCGCAAAATGACCTGGTAATTGATATTGTTGAACGTAATTTGAATCAGTAGAGGCACCTTGTGCAATAATCACATCATATAAATCAATGTTTTCTTGCATCGCGCCACAAGAGCCAACGCGAATTAATTTTTTACAACCAAATGTATGAATTAATTCATAAGAGTAAATGCCAATAGATGGCATACCCATACCTGAACCCATGACAGAAACTTTTTTACCTTTATATGTTCCGGTAAAACCAAACATGTTTCGCACTGTATTGAACTGTTCCACATCATCCAAATAAGTTTCTGCAATGAACTTAGCTCTTAACGGATCTCCTGGCAATAGAACCGTTTCTGCAATTTCGACGTCATTCATTGGTTTAATGTGTGGTGTTGATTTCATAAAATATTCCTCCCAATATTTGTATAGTGATTTGTCTATTTGTCTAATCATGTATATAATAATATTTTTTAAAAGCGCTTTCAAGCATTACATTTTGACAATATTAAGAACATTTTACAGTTACAGCTACTAACCTTGTATAAAACTAATTTTCAAAGCCTATCTATATTTAATTTTTATAATTTTTCCAATTCGAGTAAAAATTATTGTATGATGAGAGTGATTAAGTAACTTTATGGAGGTTGTCTACGTGACGCAAACACAACCAAAATTTTTAACGATTTATAATACGTTATATAAAGAAATTCAAATAGGAAAATATCCGAGTGGCCATGCATTACCTACTGAAAAGGAACTTTGTGCGCGCTTTGATGTCAGTCGTATGACTTTGCGCCAAGCTATAAAATTGTTAGCCGAAGATGGCATCGTAGAGAGTACAAGAGGGAAGGGACACTTTGTTATTCCACAAACAAATGCCCAACACGCTTCAAGTATGGATCAATTTAAGCATCCACTTGATCAAATATTGCTAGCTCGCGTATCTATGTCATCAATTAATTATCGTGTTGATTTAGAAAGTGAATATACAAATCATTTGTTTGCAAACCATCCTTCTGCCGTCATTGCAATGGAACGCTATTATCAAAAAAAGGACAATCATTCTAAGCAAGCTGATGCATTTTGCTTTACCTTTATACCGTTAAATGTCATTGACACATTTAAAGTGAATACACAAAACGAAGACGACATGAAGACATTCGTTGAGCAAACGATTTATAGCAATGCATATCAATCAGATTTAAAAATGTCTATTACCAAAGCGCCCCACTTCAAAAATCATAGTCACGTGTTTGATGGTGATACACATTGTTGGCTGATTATTGAAACATTGTACGCACAAACACCTTATCCAATTATGATTAATAAGTGGTATATTCCACAGGAAATCTCTGAATTAACACTGACACGTATAAGACAATCGGATTATTAAAATTATTAAAATATAAGAAATTTTTTGATGACTATTTAGGGAGTTGGTAAGAAATGGAAAAGCTTGTTACAAGCGCAATTTCATTCAGTCAACTACTGCCAATATAACATTAGCGAGCCTAGGACATTGATTTATGTCCTAGGCTCGCTCAGATAATCACACGATTTTTCTATTATTAATCGTATTATGTTTATTTATTTGTTGAACGTCGTCTAAATGCTAAGAATAACCCAGATACTAATAGTAGTGCGGCAATACTTGCAGTAAGAATACTTGATGTCATACTTTCACCAGCAGCTGGTAAAACTTTTTTGTTACTTTGGTTCATTTGATGATTTGATGAATGCATATTTGCTTTTGGACTCATCATTTGATGGTTTGATGATTGCATATGACCTTGTTGTATTTGTGGCTGTTGGTTCATGTGTGTGTTCTGATTCATATGGTCTTGTTGACTCATATGACCTGTTTTATTTTGCACCATTTCACTACCACCATGATTAACACCATTTGCATCTACATTCGTTTGATAAAAATTGCCATCTTTTGTTAAAGGTAACGCATGGCCATTCATATCTCTAACAGCATGTGGTTTAAATACCCCTACATTAGTTGTAATTATCACATTGTATTTATCAGCAATATTTTGCGTCGCATCATACAATTTCATATTATAGTCTTGCATATTACTGCCAGCGCTTAATTGGGGTAAAGTTTTCTCTAATTCAGTATATTGTGCTTGCGTCATTCCTTGTGGTACTACTCCGCCATAAGGGCGATGATTTTGTACATTTTGGCTTTGTTTATTCGGCACATTCATTGAAGTCGTGTCGGCATGCGCATTTTGAAAAGGCATACTTGAGAATACTAAAGTGCTTGTTACAATTAAAGAACCTACTGTTGCTAATTTTTTCATTGTCTTTTCCCTTATATTACAATTTGATTACATTTACATTATCATATGATTACAAAAGAAATGCAACAAAATTTTTGAATCGTTACAATTTTTTATAAAAATTTCACTTTAGATTCACAATAATTACTTATTTTGTCAATTTATTTAATGTCAATATGTTGATTAATTAATAGTGTTGTCTGATGTATATAACATTTAGGTCATCATTATAGTCAACAATAATAAGGTATTTCGAGTTGAAATTTATCTTATTATTTTGCCACTTTTACGTGCTATCCCATTACACAAAAACAAATAAGTAAAGATATTAAGTACAAAAAAGTGGAACACCTTGTAAATGCTCCACCTCAATTATATTAAGTTATATTATTTTGCTGCTTGGTATAATTCATCAACTTTTTTCCAGTTAACAATATTCCAAAATGCAGTCATATAGTCTGGACGTTTATTTTGATATTTCAGATAGTAGGCATGCTCCCAAACATCAAATAGTAAGATTGGTGTTTTGCCTTCTGTTAATGGATTATCTTGGTTTGGCGTTGTCACAATTTCTAATTTTCCATCATTAACAACTAACCAAGTCCAACCTGATCCAAATAATGTTGTTGCTTTATTTGCAAATTCATTTTTAAATTCATCTAAAGTGCCCCACTGCGCTTTGATGTCATCTATTACGCCACCTTTTTCTTCAGAATTAGGTGATAGTATTTCCCAGAATAATGAATGGTTAAAATGACCACCGCCATTATTACGGACTGACATCCTCATCGCTTCCGGTACCTTGTCTAAGTTAGCAATCATATCCGCTAGTGATTGATGCTCTAACTCTGTTCCTTCAACTGTTGCGTTTAATTTCGTCACGTACGTATTGTGATGTTTGTCGTGATGAAACTCCATTGTTCTTTGATCTATATATGGTTCCAATGCATCATATGCATATGGTAAATTTGGTAATTTAAATGCCATAAGTATATTCCTCCTTTTATGAATATACTTTTATAATAATTAATTTCGGGTGTGTTTTGCAATAATTATTATTTATTTGTTATATCCAATTATATAAAATTTAAATATTCGAAATTGATATAATATTTAATATTGAATGCAAAAAGGCATTTAACTGCTTTTGTTTCCCGCTTTTAAAGAGAATTAAAAAAGACAACTTCCATTTTTCAATAAGAAATTGCCTTTTCTTCTTAATCTTAAATTTCTAAAGTATAGCGTTACCGATACTTAAATTGTTTTATGTCGAAGATGCCTCAATATTTGCCATACGTATTGATTTTTCATAGTCATCATTAATAAAAGATAAACTACTATACCAATCGCAATTAATAGCAGCGTAGCGTACATTGTAGGGGGCAAATAATGATTGACCACACCAAGCACAATAAACATCATAACGGCAGCAATGACACATTGAATCGTACTTACAATATTCAACTTCACATTGATTTTAGTAATATCAACAAATCGCCAAATAAGTAAGATAAACTCTGTAATTAAACGTGCAATAGCCGCACCGTAAATTCCATAAAAATATATCAAAACAAGACATAATACTAAATTCATTACCGCACCAATAGTAATTGACGCATTATATAATCTTATTTTATTCACTATTAATAAATATTGCCTGCTTATCAACATATTTAAAGGAATGATTAATACAAGTATCGCTAAAATGGTCATCAATGGGACAGTTGATGCGAATTCCTCACCAAAGAACCATAAATAAAATGATGGCATAATTGCAATTAAACCAAAGACCATAGGTATTGTTAATATCAATTGAATATTCATATTATTAGCTAACGTTTTAGTTAAACTATGTGATTGCTGGATAGACATTTTGGTAATACGCGGAATCATTACAAGATCAAATGTATTAATCATTATGATTGCGACCGTTAAAATATTAAATGCGTTAGAAAAGATACCAACTTGTTGGTATGTGCCTACTAAACCAAGAACAACGCAAGAAATACTAGTATATAAGTTGAGCTGTCCATTTGGTAATAAGTATGCTAATGACGAACGAAACAATTGCCAGACGTGTATCCAATTAACCGAAACAAAGCTAATGTATCGTTTTAAATAGATAAACAAAGGTAATTGGTTTAATACCGTCACAATAGCAATAGTAAATACATACAATGATAAATCTGATTGATCTTTGACAAAAATAACAACTACACTTAATACAATACCAGACGCAACAATATTACTGAGGCTAGGAATTTTAAACTTTTCAGTTCCAGCATAAAACCATGAAATATCGAGTGCTGCACCTATAATATAGATTCCTTGTAGTAGGAAAATAAGATAGTAATCATCAATAAATATAGTAATTACGACCATATACATCGCAAAAACTGTTAACGCTAAAAATAATTTACTGACAAAGATATCCCAAAACTGCTGAGACAATTGCCGTTTGTCGTTAACAGACTTCGCGATAACTCTATTAAAATATAACTGAACGCCAACACTTGCAATCATCAAAAAGTATTGCACGATATTGAAAGAAAATGAAACAATACCCACACCACTGGGACCAAATGCACGTGAAATAATGGGTATTGTAATCAGTGGTGTCATCGTTCTAATCAATTGGTATAGCCCTTGATAAATAATATTTTCTTTTAGTGAATCACTCTTCATTACGATCCCTTTCCATCTTTTCATATTGAACAATAAAGACGATAATTCCTAAAATAAAAGCGACATATCTTGAGTTATTAAATGATACTGTTAAAAAGTAAATCAGCATCGTCAACATTACAACAATTGCTGTTACATTTTTCCCAGAAATGTTAAATCTAAATAATTCAAACAGTAAATAAAGCATAAATATGATAAATAACGCACCGAATAAAATGCCCCATTCCACAAAAATTTGCAAATATGTATTATGGGCAACAAGTAAAATACCATTAATTTGCGAGCCAATATGTACATAATCCACTAAGCCAACACCAAAACCTAATGTATATTTAATTACTGAAATGGCATTTATCCATACAACACTTCGCTCAGATCCACTATCATTTAATGATGCAAACCCCTCTTCAAAAATAGACGCCATTCGATCTAATGACGGTAAGGCATCAAGGTCGCTTAATTGGAATAAATAGTAGTTGATATTATAAAAAGTAAAACAAAGTAATATCAGCATAATCACTAACATACTCACAACACTTACCGCATTTCTGCTAAATAACTTTTTAATAAAGAAATAAATGGCTAAGACGATTAATATGATAAACGCAGTCTTAGACCCCGTTGTAGTTAAAGACCATAGTAAAATACCACATGCAAGGACCTTGAATATGTAATTATGAATATACTTGTAAGCAAGTACCAATGTAATAATCTGTGTCATCGCGAAATAGTTAGGGTCATTCATTAATCCTTTTGAACGTATTTCAT
>NZ_JACYHC010000248.1:0-503 GCF_017152085.1 Staphylococcus sp. EG-SA-2 | reverse complement strand
TTAGATTGAAAAAGATGCGATTAGAACCACGCCGTAAAGATGCCTAGATTCCTTAATAATGAAGGATTCGTTGGTGATTCTGAGATAGGCTAGTGATTGGCTCTATAATGTCGCGGTTTACAGTTGGATTTTCGCTCCAACTGCATATATAGTTACACTTTTCGCTTGGCGAATTAGTGTATCTTACCTAATAGCTCCGCCTATTAGGTTCCATCATTATTATAAATAATAAGTACACTACGGTTTACAGTTGGATCTTCGCTCCAACTGCATAAGAGCCACTAATTATTATAAATAATAAGTACACTACGGTTTACAGTTGGTCCTTCGCTCCAACTGCATAAGAGCCACTAATTATTATAAATAATAAGTGGCTCTAAAAGGAGGTGAATGCTATGTCACAAGAAATTTTAAATGTTGAAGGTATGAGCTGTGGTCACTGCAAAAGTGCTGTTGAATCTGCATTAAATAATATTGACGGTGTCACTTCAGCTGACGTTAAC
>NZ_JACYHC010000247.1:0-505 GCF_017152085.1 Staphylococcus sp. EG-SA-2 | reverse complement strand
ACCAAATATAGTATAGCCGTCATCAGTCAGTGTAATCATGTCTCTGGACTGATCGTATAAAGCGTATATTTTTAAATTATCTAAAGAATTATCTTTAAAAGGGGTATCTATTTTTACTGAATTGTTTGATAAATTAGAAAACTCTAAAATCTGATTATACCAATCAAGATATTCTTTTTTTAATTTTTTAGCATCAAACGTAGTCATATTATCCCTCCTTTATTCAAGGTCTTTTATATTTTTTTACTCTAAAAACGACATATACACATTATACAAGTTATAGATGTCGGGGAAATCTTTCAAGTTAATTTCATAAGCAAACCTATCCTTTTTATCACACTTATCATTATATATGTGAATATGACTTTTCGGAGCGATTATTCCATCTGGATTATCGTGAGTACCACCGTTAATATCTATTCTAACTAGGGTGTGATAGGTATCTTTGAAAATGATTGAAATTGAAAACCTATCTTTTTCTATGTTATCCCTTTTTATTGTTAAG
>NZ_JACYHC010000246.1:0-508 GCF_017152085.1 Staphylococcus sp. EG-SA-2 | reverse complement strand
GGATTGTTAGTTTGATTAATGATACCTTTCGCATTTGACACAGCGCTATTATATGTTGATTGGTTATTCGGACTTGCGTCTGTATAGTTTTGACTTGCTTTGACTGTTGTTTCGTTAGCAATACTATCTCTTAAGCCTTTCATTGCATTGTTCAATGATTGTCCATTTGTTTGAACAGATTGTACGTCTTCTAATCTATTGGCTTGTCCCACTTGTTCTTTTAATTTAGCTTTTTGAGGAGTATTTAATTGCGTTAATGCATCAATAGCAGTATTGGCGTTTTGTTTTGCAACACGTAATCTTTCGTCACCATTTAATTCTTGTTTCGCGCTGTTTACTTGATTAGCTGCAGCTGTTACTTCTGAAGGTGTTGTAACAACCGTTGGCGTACCGCTAATAATATGTTCAGCATTGGTAACTTTAGTTGTGTAAGCATTTTGTTTAGTGCTATCGGCGTTGACATATTTACTGCTTGCTAACGTATTCGTCTTATCTGCGATGGCATGTT
>NZ_JACYHC010000245.1:0-509 GCF_017152085.1 Staphylococcus sp. EG-SA-2 | reverse complement strand
TCTTTAAATTCTTTATCATTTTTATGAATCAACGGTTCGTAATATTTACGATATTCTTTTAAGTTTCTTGATAAATATGTGATATAAAAGTATTCATTTTGATATCCAACGTTTTGTGTCTTGTTAATTGCCTCTTTTGTAAAGCCTGTATATTGATATTTCTTTTCATTTTCTTTGAAGAATTTATATAAGTTATCATACTTTTCTTTTTGCGCTCGATATTCAAAGCCACTCAGCACTGTACCCACCATCATACTCATATCATCACCATTGTCATTACTGCGCATTGATCCTTTTTGATGGATGGCATCTTTGTACAAAGGTAGACTTGCATTAAATACAATGCCATGATCTTCGCAATGCACATAAACTTCTACACCATCATCTTTACCTACAACATTTGTAGCTTTAACTTTTAGTCCAAAGTTATCTTTAAAGAATTGTTCACCTACTTTTTCAAATTCTTTACGATGCTTCTTCGCAAATTCAATCGCATCTTTTTCTGCAGG
>NZ_JACYHC010000244.1:0-509 GCF_017152085.1 Staphylococcus sp. EG-SA-2 | reverse complement strand
ATACGCAAAGAGGTTTTTCTTTTTCGCTACTAGTTGCTTAGTGTTAACTTTAGTTGTAGTTTCAAGTCTAAGTAGCTCAGCAAATGCATCACAAACAGATAACGGCGTAAATAGAAGTGGTTCTGAACATCCAACAGTATATAGTGCAACTTCAACTAAAAAATTACATAAAGAACCTGCGACATTAATTAAAGCGATTGATGGTGATACGGTTAAATTAATGTACAAAGGTCAACCAATGACATTTAGACTATTATTGGTGGATACACCTGAAACAAAGCATCCTAAAAAAGGTGTAGAGAAATATGGTCCTGAAGCAAGTGCATTTACGAAAAAAATGGTAGAAAATGCAAAGAAAATTGAAGTCGAGTTTGACAAAGGCCAAAGAACTGATAAATATGGACGTGGCTTAGCGTATATTTATGCTGATGGAAAAATGGTAAACGAAGCTTTAGTTCGTCAAGGCTTGGCTAAAGTTGCTTATGTTTATAAACCTAACAATACACATG
>NZ_JACYHC010000243.1:0-509 GCF_017152085.1 Staphylococcus sp. EG-SA-2 | reverse complement strand
TACTAGAAAGGATAAGTAATAATGATAACGCAAATCCATTATCAAATATCGGCGCAAAACGAGTTAGAATAACACCACCTGCATTCACAATTCCTGCATGCATAATTGCCGATACTGGCGTTGGTGCCGTTACAGATTCAATCAACCATCGATGAAAAGGAAATTGTGCTGCCGGTATCATGACAGCTAATACAAGTAGTACATTCGTCAACAATGACCATGTCGGATGTACTATATGTTGTGGTACCCGCCACTCACCAGTCGCAATATAAATAGTTACAATTGCTCCAACGAATGCAAGCCAACCACATAAAAATGTCATGCTTGATAATTTCGCAGACTCACGTGGCACTTTCCAAAAACGATTAACGTTCATCAGCAGTGTTAAACATAATAATGTCATACCCCAGCAGAGTGCCATCAGTCTTAAGTCTTCAGACATCCATGCTAAAGATGCAAACGACGTAATCGCAGTGAACAATGGAAAGTAATGTCTATAATGATGATCA
>NZ_JACYHC010000242.1:0-509 GCF_017152085.1 Staphylococcus sp. EG-SA-2 | reverse complement strand
CACGTGGTGGATATTATACTGAAGGACCTGCTGCTGATTTTGAAATGGGTGACCGTTATTTAAGAACAATTATGACATTCTTAGGTGTGCCATCATATGAAACAATCATTATTGAAGGACACAATGCCGAACCGCATAAAACTGAAGAAATTAAAGCAACTAGTATTAATAATGCTGAAAAATTAGCAACAACTTTTTAAATTTTTAATTACACTGTGTGACTCCTCAACGTCATGCAGTTTTTTATTGTATCTCTTTTCCGCTTTTTATAAATATCTATTATTTTCATAAATTTAAAATTTGATATTCACTTTAATACTGATGTAAATATTTTTCAAAATATATTATTATAGTGTTAATGAAGTATTTTGAGAAACGGTGGGAATGTATGAAAGCACATAAAATTTTCTGGTTAAACTTAGCAGCAATTATTATTATTTCAATTGTAGTCAGTGGCGGTATGTTTTTGGCAATGAAGTGGGAACAAATTCATTTGAAAGATGGTCTTA
>NZ_JACYHC010000241.1:0-509 GCF_017152085.1 Staphylococcus sp. EG-SA-2 | reverse complement strand
TACTAGAAAGGATAAGTAATAATGATAACGCAAATCCATTATCAAATATCGGCGCAAAACGAGTTAGAATAACACCACCTGCATTCACAATTCCTGCATGCATAATTGCCGATACTGGCGTTGGTGCTGTTACAGATTCAATCAACCATCGATGAAATGGAAATTGTGCTGCTGGTATCATGACAGCTAATACAAGTAGTACATTCGTCAACAATGACCATGTCGAATTAGACATATGTTGAGGCACGCGCCACTCGCCAGTCGCAATATAAATAGTTACAATTGCTCCAACGAATGCAAGCCAACCACATAAAAATGTCATACTTGATAATTTCGCAGACTCACGTGGCACTTTCCAAAAACGATTAACGTTCATCAGCAATGTTAAACATAATAATGTCATACCCCAGCAGAGTGCCATCAGTCTTAAGTCTTCAGACATCCATGCTAAAGATGCAAACGACGTAATCGCAGTGAACAATGGAAAGTAATGTCTATAATGATGATCA
>NZ_JACYHC010000240.1:0-510 GCF_017152085.1 Staphylococcus sp. EG-SA-2 | reverse complement strand
CACGTGGTGGATATTATACTGAAGGACCTGCTGCTGATTTTGAAATGGGTGACCGTTATTTAAGAACAATTATGACATTCTTAGGTGTGCCATCATATGAAACAATCATTATTGAAGGACACAATGCTGAACCTCATAAGACTGAAGAAATTAAAGCAACTAGTATTAATAATGCTGAAAAATTAGCAACAATTTTTTAAATTTTTAGTTACACTGTGTGACGTCTCAAACGTCACACAGTTTTTAATTGTATGCATTTCCTACTTTTTTATAAATACCTATTATTTCCACACATTTAAAGTTTGATATTCACTTTAATACTGATGTAAATATTTTTAAAATATATTATTATAGTGTTAATTAAGTATTTTAAGAAAAGGTGTGAATGTATGAAAGCACATAAAATTTTCTGGTTAAACTTAGCAGCAATTATTATTATTTCAATTGTAGTCAGTGGCGGTATGTTTTTGGCAATGAAGTGGGAACAAATTCATTTGAAAGATGGTCTTA
>NZ_JACYHC010000239.1:0-7856 GCF_017152085.1 Staphylococcus sp. EG-SA-2 | reverse complement strand
GAAGTAGACGAGGGGATTATTGAAGCGGCGAAAGCGATGGGCGCTTCACCACTACAAATCATTAGATATTTTTTAATTCCTGAAGCGTTAGGTTCATTAGTATTAGCAATTACCACTGCGATTATTGGACTTATTGGAAGTACGGCGATGGCAGGAGCTGTTGGCGGTGGTGGTATAGGAGACTTAGCTTTAGTGTATGGTTATCAAAGATTTGATACGACGGTCATTATTATTACCGTTATTGTATTAGTCATTATTGTCCAAGTGATTCAAACGCTAGGGAATGTCCTAGCTAGATTCATACGTAGACATTAATGATATATAGTGAAGATTTTGAAAGGAATTGATAGAATGAAAAGATTGATTGGGTTAGTTATCGTAGCACTTGTATTATTAGCAGCGTGTGGTAGTAACAATGATAAAAAAGTAACAATTGGTGTCGCATCAAATGACACTAAGGCTTGGGAGAAGGTTAAAGAATTAGCTAAAAAAGATGATATTGATGTGGAGATTAAGCACTTCTCCGATTACAATTTACCGAATAAAGCATTAAACGATGGTGATATTGATATGAATGCATTCCAACATTTTGCATTTTTAGATCAGTATAAGAAGGCACATAAAGGAACAAAGATTTCAGCATTGAGTACAACAGTTTTAGCACCGTTGGGCATTTACTCAGATAAAATTAAAGATGTCAAAAAGGTTAAAGATGGTGCTAAAGTTGTCATTCCAAATGATGTATCAAACCAAGCACGTGCACTTAAACTATTAGAAGCAGCTGGTTTAATAAAACTGAAAAAAGATTTCGGATTAGCAGGTACAGTGAAAGATATAACGTCAAATCCAAAACATTTAAAAATTACTGCAGTAGATGCACAACAAACTGCGCGTGCTTTATCTGATGTCGATATTGCAGTTATTAATAATGGTGTAGCAACTAAAGCGGGTAAAGATCCTAAAAATGATCCGATATTTTTAGAAAAATCAAATTCAGATGCTGTAAAGCCATATATTAATATTGTTGCAGTTAATGACAAAGACTTGGATAACAAAACATATGCTAAAATCGTAGAATTGTATCATTCAAAAGAAGCTCAAAAAGCGTTGCAGGAAGATGTCAAAGATGGAGAGAAACCTGTTAATTTATCTAAAGATGAGATTAAGGCAATAGAAACGTCATTAGCAAAATAAATTATATTGCGTCCTACAAGCAAAGTTCATGCTTATGTTTGTAGGGCGTTATTGTTTGACAATAAAATTATTTCCAATAGAGAAAGGGAATGTAATCATTTTATAGTGAAATATTATGAAATTGTAATAATTTAGATATTGTAAAATCTAATAAGTTGTAATAATTTTAAGGGGTAATTATAAAATTTGATGATACAGTATATGATTTTTTTGTAATCATAATGTCATCAAACATCAACCTATTATACATAATAAAATCGTATAATGATGTAGTATTCATAAATTCGGATAAAAGAATGTTAGGAAAGTTAAGCAAGAGGAGGATTTTAAAGTGCAAAAAAAAGTAATTGCAGCTATTATTGGGACAAGCGCGATTAGCGCTGTTGCGGCAACTCAAGCAAATGCGGCTACAACTCACACAGTAAAACCGGGTGAATCAGTGTGGGCAATTTCAAATAAGTATGGGATTTCGATTGCTAAATTAAAGTCATTAAACAATTTAACATCTAATCTAATTTTCCCAAACCAAGTACTAAAAGTATCTGGCTCAAGTAATTCTACGAGTAATAGTAGCCGTCCATCAACGAACTCAGGTGGCGGATCATACTACACAGTACAAGCAGGCGACTCATTATCATTAATCGCATCAAAATATGGTACAACTTACCAAAACATTATGCGACTTAATGGTTTAAATAATTTCTTTATTTATCCAGGTCAAAAATTAAAAGTATCAGGTACTGCTAGCTCAAGTAACGCTGCGAGCAATAGTAGCCGTCCATCAACGAACTCAGGCGGTGGATCATACTACACAGTACAAGCAGGTGACTCATTGTCATTAATCGCATCAAAATATGGTACAACTTATCAAAAAATTATGAGCTTAAATGGCTTAAATAATTTCTTTATTTATCCGGGTCAAAAATTGAAAGTAACTGGTAATGCATCTACGAACTCAGGATCTGCAACAACTACGAATAGAGGTTACAATACACCAGTATTCAGTCACCAAAACTTATATACATGGGGTCAATGTACATATCATGTATTTAATCGTCGTGCTGAAATTGGTAAAGGTATTAGTACTTATTGGTGGAATGCTAATAACTGGGATAACGCAGCGGCAGCAGATGGTTACACTATCGACAATAGACCTACTGTAGGTTCTATCGCTCAAACAGATGTAGGTTATTATGGTCATGTTATGTTTGTAGAACGTGTAAATAACGATGGTAGTATTTTAGTTTCAGAAATGAACTATTCAGCTGCACCAGGTATTTTAACTTACAGAACGGTACCAGCTTACCAAGTAAATAATTATAGATATATTCACTAAAGTCTTACGTATATAAATATATAATGAATTCCTATTACATTTCACAAGCTGAAAAGTTGGATTGAATCCTAAACTTTATGGCGGGGCTATCAAAGTCGTGATTGTTGTAATAGGAATTTTTGTATAAGAAAAAGGATTGGTCGAATGAACTTCATGTTCTATGTTCGACCAATCCTTTTCTGAATTAGTATTCATGCTTTACTTTGCGAATGCTTGTAAATAATCTAGCACCGTTTGTTATTAAAGTAACAACTGCCACTGCTTTTTTGAACTTACGTGGTGACTTAATTGAAATGTAAAAGTCTAACACGGTTCCTACAGTGCTTAAACCTAATGAAAGATATACTAATTTTTTATTTTTAGCATGATATTTATAGCCATTGTAGCCGTCGACTATGAAACCTGCGACATTTAGTAAACTTGATAAACGTTGTGATTTGGAACGTTTTGCCATAATAATAATTCCCCCTAGTATCTTCTGTTTATATGAAAAGTTGGGTGCGCTGAATTGCTAACGTTTTGCGCTATAACTACTCATATATGATAACATAATTGTACAGTATAATTTGAAAAATTGATTTCACAAAGTTGGGGTGTCAAAGATGATTAAATGTGTCTGTTTAGTTGAAGAAACAGCTGATAAAATATTGCTTGTTCAAGTAAGGAATCGCGAAAAGTATTATTTCCCAGGTGGTAAAATAGAAGAAGGAGAATCACAAGTACACGCGCTGTTAAGAGAAGTAAAAGAAGAATTAAATTTAACATTAACAATGGATGAAATTGAATATATCGGGACAATTGTAGGTCCTGCATATCCACAACAGGATATGTTAACTGAGTTAAATGGATTTCGCGCATTAACCAAAATCGATTGGGAAAACGTAACTATCAATAATGAAATTACGGATATACGCTGGATTGATAAAGATAATGATGCGTTGATTGCGCCTGCTGTCAAAGTTTGGATTGAAACGTATGGTGGTAAACATGACAAATAATGACACCATCATGTTACGACATTATGTCCCACAAGATTATTCGATGTTAGAAGCTTTTCAATTAAGTGAAAGTGATTTGAAGTTTGTTAAAACGCCAGAGGAAAATATTACAGCTGCAATGTCTGATAATGAAAGGTATCCCATCGTTGTAATGGATGGCAGGCAATGTGTGGCCTTTTTTACATTACATCGTGGAAAAGGGGTCGCACCATTTAGCGATAACCAAGATGCAGTATTTTTCAGGTCATTTAGTGTTGATCAACGTTATCGTAATAGAGGAATAGGTAAAGTGGTAATGGAAAAATTGGCGTCATTTATCACTTCAACATTTCAGGATATTAATGAGATTGTGTTAACGGTTAATACTGACAATCCACATGCCATGGCACTTTATCGCCAACAAGGATATCAATATATGGGAGATAGTATGTTCATCGGAAGACCTGTTCATATTATGGCGTTAACTATAAAATAAATTAAATTTAAAAGCATCTTTACTCATCGTCGACCACAACAATTAATGATGAATAAAGGTGCTTTTTGTTATAGATCACCGGACAATTTAATATAGTAAAAAGCGACCTAGTGAACAATTGACATATATCCACAGGTCGCTTAACTTAAGTTATATTGCTAGTTGCGATTAATTGATAGACTCATCATTTTTGCGCTGTCGAGATGGTCTTTTTATTAAAAATGCCGTAATCCAAGCCGTAATCGGAATACTGATTGCAACGGCAATACCGCCTAAAATAATAGAAATAAATTCTTGGGCAAATATTTTCGAGTTTATAATATGACCAAATGAATATTTAAGTTTGAAAAACCAAATAAATAAAGCAAGTTGGCCACCAAAAAAGGCAAGGTAAATCGTGTTCGCAGATGTCGCTAAAATTTCTCTACCAACACGCATGCCAGATTGGAATAATTCGTATTGCGTAAGTGTTGGATTTACTTGATGCAATTCATAAATGGGTGAACTAATGGTAATCGTTAAATCTATCACAGCTGCAATAACAGCAAGAATAATAGTGAACACCATAAATTGAACCATATCAATGCCAATATTCATTGAATACACATATGTTTCATCTTGTTGTTCGGTTGAAAAGCCTTGTAGATGACCGAAGTAGACAGATAAATAAATGAGTGTAATCAACAATATTGTTGTAACGATAGTGCTGATAAATGCAGCTTGTGTTTTAACATTGTAACTATTGAGTACGAATAAATTACAAGCGCCAATAATAATGCAGAAAAAGAATGTGACGACATAAATCGGTACGCCAAAAATAATCAATACAATACTAATAATTAAAATAGCGAAATTTAAAAATAGGGTTAAATAAGAGATGAATCCCTTTTTACCTCCGAAAATTATCATCAGAAAGAGGAGCAATAACGCCAATATAAATACAGCATTCATTGTTTCGCCCTCCTTAATGTTTCAAATATTTCCATAAACAATATTGTGATAGGAATTGTAAGTACGATACCTATACCGCCTGTTAGTGCGCGCGCAATTTCTAACGACCAATTCATCGAAATAGTATAAGTCACAGTATTTGCATTTTTTAAAAAGATTAAAAACATAGGTAGTGCACCGGATAAATATGAGAATAATAAGATGTTAGTCATTGTTCCCATAATATCTTGGCCGATGTTTCGCCCAGCAAGCGCCCATCTCCTCATTGAAATGTGTGGCGTACGCTGTAAAATTTCATGCATACCACTAGCAATTGTAATTGCAACATCCATAATAGCGCCAAGTGAACCTATTAACACTGAGGCTAGGAAGATATCTTTCGGTGGTAATGATAAAAAGTTCATCGTTTCATATTTAATGCCTTTACCATCTGTCATATATATGATTAATTCTGTTAAACCTATACTCAAAAAAGTTCCGATAATTGTACTGGCTATGGTAATGAGTGTACGCATATGCCAGCCTGTAACGAGCAATAAAGTGAGTATTGTTGAACAGATCATGGCAATGGTCATGAGTAAGAATAAATTAATATTGCTATGTTGAATATGAATGTAAATTGCGATTAATATGGCAATAGAATTCAAGATTAACGATAAAATCGATTGCAGTCCGACTTTGCGACCAACCAATAATACAGTTAATAAGAACAAACCAGTGATGATAACCGTTAAGGTATCACGCTTCTTTTCTATAATATAAGCATCACTCGGCTTGTTAGAAATATGTAATAATACTTTTTCGTGTGTGCGAAATGCCTCAGAATCTGCTTGCGATTTGACGTACTGATGATTAATCGTCGTCGTTTCTCCAGCAAATTGACCATTTAATATTTTGACTTTTAATTGATTTTTATATTTAATATCACGATTATTTTGTGCATCTTTTGTAGGTGTCGAAGAAACATGTTTGACATCTATAATTTGACCAATTGGTTTGTTGTAAAAGTTCTCATTATTGAATGTAAATAAAATAGCACCAATGAATGCGATGCAGAACAAACCTAAAATTATATTAAATGGCTTTGTAAATAAATTTCTATATTTCAAAAACAAAACCCCAATTCTATGAATGAATTAATATGGTGATTATACGCCCTTAATTTTTTATTTTCAAAGATATTACTGCTAAGTGTAAAACGAAAATCATCATTGATAGCATCGAATTACTTAATGGAATGTAGACGTTTTAGTCATTAATTGCTGAATAAGTGTTAATAATATGCCAATATCACTCTTTGTATAAGGCTCCTTTGTAATAGCACATATCGTTCTTTTTAATTCAGTATGATCTAATTTTATATCTATCCATGATTTAGATTCTGGTAAATGTATATTTTGTGATGAAATGATGTAACCTTCTTTTTGACGAAGGAGATACTGCGCAAGTGGTTGGCTACTGATTGTGTATACATCTGATTTAGTAATCTTGCGCAATTGTTTTTTTACAGTTTCGGCAAATGGTGCCAAGCAATAAATATGACTATGCTCAAACTGAATTAATGGTGGGTGTGTCGCCATCGTAATTGGATCGTCTGAAGGCGCATATAAATGATAGTGCTCTTCGAATAAAGGTAGCATATGTAATTGTTTGTGTTTACGTATTTCTGGTGTAAGTTCCGTGAAACCAATGTCTATATTCCCATTTAATACGCTATTTATAATCGTGTCATGATCTAATAAGCTCGGTATGACATGTGTATCATTTTGTAAATGAAACGTTTGGATAAGTGGTAGTAACATGTGGGATACGTCACTCTCATCATAGCCAATGTAGATACTTTTATTTTTAGTTAATCCATGGCTTTGAAATTGTTCAATCGTGCTATCTAAATGTTCAATAATACGCAGAGCTTCATTAAATAATAATTTCCCTTCAGATGTGAGCGTAATATTGCGTCCTTGCTTTTTAAATAAAGACACATTAAGTTCTTGTTCTAATAATGTAATTTGACGGCTTATCGCTGATTGAGCAATGTTTAGTTCAAGTGCTGTTTCGGAGATATGTTCTCTTTTAGCGACCTCGATAAAATATCTTAATTGTTTAATTTCCATAGCGATATAGGCACCTCCGAAAATGAGTGTTTTGTAACTATTATAGCAATATTATTGATAAATGTTCTATTTTTTAGATGAATATCTTCTATTTTATATATTGAACAGATAAATTTTTTAGATTATAGTAATTATCATTAATAACTAATATCAGAATATTCTAAAAAAGGGGTGTGCATCATGCACAATGAGAAATTAATTAAAGGCTTATATGACTATCGTGAGGAACATGATGCGTGTGGTATTGGTTTTTATGCGAATATGGATAATAAAAGGTCTCACGACATCATTGATAAATCGCTTGAAATGTTGCGACGCTTAGATCACAGGGGCGGGGTCGGCGCAGATGGCATCACTGGTGATGGCGCAGGTATTATGACTGAAATACCTTTTGCATTTTTCAAACAACATGTAACGGACTTTGATATCCCAGGTGAAGGTGAATATGCCGTGGGGTTATTTTTTTCCAAAGAACGCATTTTAGGTTCTGAACATGAAGCAGTTTTTAAAAAATATTTTGAAGGCGAAGGGTTATCAATTCTTGGTTATCGTAATGTACCAGTTAATAAAGATGCCATTGCTAAACATGTAGCAGATACGATGCCAGTCATTCAACAAGTGTTTATTGATATTAGGGGCATTGAAGATGTTGAAAAGCGTTTGTTTTTAGCGAGAAAACAATTAGAGTTCTATTCGACTCAGTGCGATTTAGAATTGTATTTTACGAGCTTATCACGCAAAACAATTGTATATAAAGGTTGGTTACGATCAGACCAAATTAAAAAACT
>NZ_JACYHC010000238.1:0-510 GCF_017152085.1 Staphylococcus sp. EG-SA-2 | reverse complement strand
TGTGCCAGACGGGCAAAGCGAAGCCATTCAATACGAAGTATTGTATAAATAGAGAACAGCAGTAAGATATTTTCTAATTGAAAATTATCTTACTGCTGTTTTTTTAGGGATTTATGTCCCAGCCTCACGACCAGTTAATGTCTATTAAATTGAATATAGTCTCGGGCATGAATCAATGCCCTAGACCCTGCAATGTTATATTGACAGTAGTTGACTGAATGAAAATGACTTTGTAGCTAGCTTTTTTCAATCCTTGTCGGTGCAACACATAGAGAAATTGGATTCCTAATTTCTACAAACAATACAAGTTGCGGAATAAGTCCCAATATAGAAGGTGACAGTAAGCCAACTTACAATAATGTGCAAGTTGGTCGGGCCTCAATACAGAGATTTTCGAAAAGAAATTCTACATATTATGTTTATTTTAAAACGCCGATTTCTTGCAAGTATTCTTCATATGGAATTTCTTTTGAAACGCCGCCTTGTTTATTTAAATCGATAACACGGTTT
>NZ_JACYHC010000237.1:0-510 GCF_017152085.1 Staphylococcus sp. EG-SA-2 | reverse complement strand
AAGTGAAGATGTCTTTAAAACTTATGGTCCATTAGCAACATCTGTAGTGAACTTAATATTATTAATAGTTTTCTTATTTTAACTCACTTATACAACGAATCTTAATCGAACTAATATCGAATTATCTAAAGAATATTTGATGTAGCTTTCAATTAATTTAATAAAGACCAGCACTCTAATGCCACAATCATGTTGTATTTGTGTTGTCGCTTTATCCACCATCAATGATTATTTTTTACACCAATCAAAAAATCGAACTGATATAAATAAGTACAAAGCTTATCTATCAATCCGATTTAGTTATAAAACAAAAAAAGCCACAGTAATGTGGCTTTTTGTTATATTCAGTATCAAAATGGTATCAATAGCCATTTTCGGAAGTCAAGAATGGCTTAACAACGCGGTTTAAAGCTATCCAATACTACCTTCCATTTCGAACTTGATTAAACGGTTCATTTCGACCGCGTATTCCATTGGAAGTTCTTTTGTAAATGGTTCGATGAATCCCAT
>NZ_JACYHC010000236.1:0-511 GCF_017152085.1 Staphylococcus sp. EG-SA-2 | reverse complement strand
GAAAAAGTGTATGATAGTATAGATAATGAAATTTTAGAAATTTTCAAAAATATAGATCACGACTTCAGAGATGGAGTATCTGAAGAAATGATGAAACATTTGAAAGTAGTGAAACAGAATATAGAGCAAATAAAAAATCAAAATGATATTTATGGTAGGCAAATTGCAGATATTAGAAGTATTATGAAGCAACAAGATGCAACAATTTTAGATGGAAATTATCAAATTAATTATAGCGGTGAAAATATGGTGCAGGGTCTAGCTTTACCTTCTAATTATTTAGGAAGAAAAATGAAAATATTAAAAGACCATATCGATGATGGTATTAAAAAAATAGCAGACTATGTTCAAGGTATATATGATGAATATGCATCGAAAATTGTCGATGTAATAAAATATTTGATTAATACAATTCCCAAAATACGTAAGAATTTAAGACATGCAATTGAAATGTTAAATGTAAAAAAGAAAGAATTTTTGTCCCTGATTCCTAATGTAACTTGTAATTATA
>NZ_JACYHC010000235.1:0-511 GCF_017152085.1 Staphylococcus sp. EG-SA-2 | reverse complement strand
GAAAAAGTGTATGATAGTATAGATAATGAAATTTTAGAAATTTTCAAAAATATAGATCACGACTTCAGAGATGGAGTATCTGAAGAAATGATGAAACATTTGAAAGTAGTGAAACAGAATATAGAGCGAATAAAAAATCAAAATGATATTTATGGTAGGCAAATTGCAGAAATTAGAAGTATTATGAAACAACAAGATGCAACAATTTTAGATGGGAATTTCCAAATTAATTGTAGCGGCGAAAATATGGTACAGGGTCTAGTTATACCTTCTAATTATTTAGGAAGAAAAATGAAAATATTAAAAGACCATATCGATGATGGTATTAAAAAAATAGCAGACTATGTTCAAAGTATATATGATGAATATGCATCGAAAATTGTTGATGTAATAAAATATTTGATTAATACAATTCCCAAAATACGTAAGAATTTAAGACATGCAATTGAAATGTTAAATGTAAAAAAGAAAGAATTTTTGTCCCTGATTCCTAATGTAACTTGTAATTATA
>NZ_JACYHC010000234.1:0-511 GCF_017152085.1 Staphylococcus sp. EG-SA-2 | reverse complement strand
TTATTACAATATCGATTTCATGACCAACATCCCTTCAATCAAATGCGTTTAAAATTAACAACAGAGCTACTTTTGAATGCAAATTTATTGTCTCCAGAACAAATAGTACAACCTAGAATTGCAACAGGTGACGAATTAATGTTAATTCATAAATATGATTACGTCGAAGCTATTAAGCATGCTTCACATGGCATTATCAGTGAAGATGAGGCTAAGAAATATGGATTAAATGATGAAGAGAATGGTCAATTTAAGCATATGCACCGCCATAGTGCCACAATTGTTGGAGGCGCTTTAACTTTAGCAGATCTTATTATGTCAGGCAAAGTATTAAATGGTTGTCACTTAGGTGGTGGTTTGCATCACGCTCAACCTGGTCGAGCAAGTGGTTTTTGTATATACAATGATATTGCAATTACCGCACAATACTTAGCTAAAGAATACAATCAACGCGTTTTAATCATAGATACCGATGCACATCATGGAGATGGTACACAATGGAGTTTCTATG
>NZ_JACYHC010000233.1:0-511 GCF_017152085.1 Staphylococcus sp. EG-SA-2 | reverse complement strand
TTATTACAATATCGATTTCATGACCAACATCCCTTCAATCAAATGCGTTTAAAATTAACAACAGAGCTACTTTTGAATGCAAATTTATTGTCTCCAGAACAAATAGTACAACCTAGAATTGCAACAGATGACGAATTAATGTTAATTCATAAATATGATTACGTCGAAGCAATTAAGCATGCTTCACATGGCATTATCAGTGAAGATGAGGCTAAGAAATATGGATTAAATGATGAAGAGAATAGTCAATTTAAGCATATGCACCGCCATAGTGCCACAATTGTTGGAGGCGCTTTAACTTTAGCAGATCTTATTATGTCAGGCAAAGTATTAAATGGTTGTCACTTAGGTGGTGGATTGCATCACGCTCAACCTGGTCGAGCTAGTGGTTTTTGTATATACAATGATATTGCAATTACCGCACAATACTTAGCTAAAGAATACAATCAACGCGTTTTAATCATAGATACCGATGCACATCATGGAGATGGTACACAATGGAGTTTCTATG
>NZ_JACYHC010000232.1:0-512 GCF_017152085.1 Staphylococcus sp. EG-SA-2 | reverse complement strand
CATAAAACCTACTTGAGGTAATTGTTCCATTGTAATCTCCCTTTCGTTAATCATATTTATATTTTTAATTATTGTTACCGTTATAATTTACAAGATTCATTATCAAGCCACTTCATTTCAATCGTCAATCACTTTGGAAAATGAACTTTATATTTCATCACTAGTAAAATGAAAACCCGCTACAAGTACACATCTATATGGAGACTCATTTGAAAGTCAACGCTTCGTTAACTATACTAAAAATATGTCACACTGCAATGTTCACGTTTAAAAGAGTCTCAATCTCTGCAAATAAAATATTCCATAACAAAGTATATACTTTACATTTTTATAATTCTTAACAATACTATTTTATCAAACATTTACCACAATAAAAATATCTTTATCATTTTTATTTAATTTAATCATATAATTGCGAGGAGAATATTATGGATTTCGTTAATAATGATACAAGACAAATTGCTAAAAACTTATTAGGTGTCAAAGTGATTTATCAGGATACCACTCAAACG
>NZ_JACYHC010000231.1:0-512 GCF_017152085.1 Staphylococcus sp. EG-SA-2 | reverse complement strand
CATAAAACCTACTTGAGGTAATTGTTCCATTGTAATCTCCCTTTCGTTAATCATATTTATATTTTTAATTATTGTTACCGTTATAATTTACAAGATTCATTATCAAGCCACTTCATTTCAATCGTCATTCACTTTGGAAAATGGACTTTATATTTCATCACTAGTAAAATGAAAACCCGCTACAAGTACACATCTATATGGAGACTCATTTGAAAGTCAACGCTTCGTTAACTATACTAAAAATATGTCATACTGCAATGTTCACGTTTAAAAGAGTCTCAATCTCTGCAAATAAAATATTCCATAACAAAGTATATACTTTACATTTTTATAATTCTTAACAATACTATTTTATCAAATATTTACCACAATAAAAATATCTTTTTCATTTTTATTTAATTTAATCATATAATTGCGAGGAGAATATTATGGATTTCGTTAATAATGATACAAGACAAATTGCTAAAAACTTATTAGGTGTCAAAGTGATTTATCAGGATACCACTCAAACG
>NZ_JACYHC010000230.1:0-513 GCF_017152085.1 Staphylococcus sp. EG-SA-2 | reverse complement strand
GAAGATGAGCCTGTTAGAGCGATTAAACGTAAAAAAGATAGCTCAATGGTAAAAATGGCTGAAGCTGTGAAATCTGGTGAAGCAGATGGATGTGTGTCAGCAGGTAATACTGGTGCTTTAATGTCAGCTGGTTTATTCATTGTTGGACGTATTAAAGGTGTAGCTAGACCGGCTTTAGTAGTAACATTGCCAACGATTGATGGAAAAGGTTTTGTATTTTTAGACGTTGGTGCAAATGCTGATGCTAAACCTGAACACTTATTACAGTATGCGCAACTAGGGGATATTTATGCTCAAAAAATCAGAGGTATTGATAATCCGAAAATCTCATTATTAAATATAGGTACCGAGCCAGCTAAAGGTAATAGTTTAACGAAAAAATCATATGAGTTATTAAATCAAGATCATTCATTGAATTTTGTTGGGAATATTGAAGCGAAGACATTAATGGATGGCGATACAGATGTTGTAGTTACCGATGGCTATACTGGGAACATGGTCCTTAAAAATTTA
>NZ_JACYHC010000229.1:0-513 GCF_017152085.1 Staphylococcus sp. EG-SA-2 | reverse complement strand
GAAGATGAGCCTGTTAGAGCGATTAAACGTAAAAAAGATAGCTCAATGGTAAAAATGGCTGAAGCTGTGAAATCTGGTGAAGCAGATGGATGTGTGTCAGCAGGTAATACTGGTGCTTTAATGTCAGTTGGTTTATTCATTGTTGGACGTATTAAAGGTGTAGCTAGACCGGCTTTAGTAGTAACATTGCCAACGATTGATGGAAAAGGTTTTGTCTTTTTAGACGTTGGTGCAAATGCTGATGCTAAACCTGAACACTTATTACAGTATGCGCAACTAGGGGATATTTATGCTCAAAAAATTAGAGGTATTGATAATCCGAAAATCTCATTATTAAATATAGGTACCGAGCCAGCTAAAGGTAATAGTTTAACGAAAAAATCATTTGAGTTATTAAATCAAGATCATTCATTGAATTTTGTTGGGAATATTGAAGCGAAGACATTAATGGATGGCGATACAGATGTTGTAGTTACCGATGGCTATACTGGGAACATGGTCCTTAAAAATTTA
>NZ_JACYHC010000228.1:0-7860 GCF_017152085.1 Staphylococcus sp. EG-SA-2 | reverse complement strand
GCAAGTTGGATAGATGGTGGCTATCTGAGTATAAGGAGGTGGTGCCTATGGTGGCATTACTGAAATCTTTAGAAAGGAGACGCCTAATGATTACAATTAGTACCATGTTGCAGTTTGGTTTATTCCTTATTGCATTGATAGGTCTAGTAATCAAGCTTATTGAATTAAGCAATAAAAAATAACCATCGCTAACTTTGGCTGGTTTCGATGGTTAAATGGTTATTAATTTAATCTTTAATCTAAAATAGCCACCGTCTTTTTAACGGGCTCACTAGGGTAACATGTTTGCGCATGTTGCCCTTTTTCTATATATAAATTAACACACCATAATATAAATATCAAATAGACGGCTTATTGGTCGTCTTTTTATTTTGGATAAAAGGAGATAAGAATATGATTAATTGGAAAATTAGAATGAAACAAAAATCATTTTGGGTAGCGATATTGTCAGCTATCTTTTTATTTGCTCAAAACATCGCCAAAGCTATTGGGTATGATATTCAAGTTTATACAGAGCAATTAACAGACGGTTTAAACGCTATATTAGGATTTTTAGTATTAACTGGTGTGATTCAAGACCCGACTACTAAAGGTATAGGTGATAGCCACCAAGCTTTAGAATATGAAGAACCAAGAAGAAAATACTAGGAGGTAAAATAATGAAAACATACAGTGAAGCAAGAGCAAGGTTACGTTGGTATCAAGGTAGATATATTGATTTTGACGGTTGGTATGGTTACCAATGTGCAGATTTAGCAGTTGATTACATTTATTGGTTGTTAGAAATTAGAATGTGGGGAAATGCAAAAGATGCAATCAATAACGATTTTAAAAACATGGCAACAGTATATGAAAACACACCATCGTTTGTTCCACAAATAGGTGATGTGGCTGTATTTACCAAAGGAATATATAAACAATACGGTCATATTGGTTTAGTGTTTAATGGTGGTAATACAAATCAATTTTTAATTTTGGAACAGAACTATGACGGTAACGCAAATACGCCTGCAAAGTTACGTTGGGATAATTATTACGGCTGTACTCACTTTATTAGACCTAAGTATAAAAGTGAGGGCTTAATGAATAAGATCACAAATAAAGTTAAACCACCTGCTCAAAAAGCAGTCGGTAAATCTGCAAGTAAAATAACAGTTGGAAGTAAAGCGCCTTATAACCTTAAATGGTCAAAAGGTGCTTATTTTAATGCGAAAATCGACGGCTTAGGTGCTACTTCAGCCACTAGATACGGTGATAATCGTACTAACTATAGATTCGATGTTGGACAGGCTGTATACGCGCCTGGAACATTAATATATGTGTTTGAAATTATAGATGGTTGGTGTCGCATTTATTGGAACAATCATAATGAGTGGATATGGCATGAGAGATTGATTGTGAAAGAAGTGTTTTAATTCTTAGGTTAAAATGTTAAATATTTGTTAATTATTTTTTAATGTAAGTTTAGTTTCTTTTAATATTTTATTGATTTTTAATATTTTCTCAATATAAAATGAAGTTGTTGATATTTATCATCTTAAATAAGGGTGTTAGCTATAAAAAGAGATAAATAAAAACAAATATATTATATTTGGAGGAAGCGCCATGCTCAAAAGAAGTTTATTATTTTTAACTGTTTTATTGTTATTATTCTCATTTTCTTCAATTACTAATGAGGTAAGTGCATCAAGTTCATTCGACAAAGGAAAATATAAAAAAGGCGATGACGCGAGTTATTTTGAACCAACAGGCCCGTATTTGATGGTAAATGTGACTGGAGTTGATGGTAAAGGAAATGAATTGCTATCCCCTCATTATGTCGAGTTTCCTATTAAACCTGGGACTACACTTACAAAAGAAAAAATTGAATACTATGTCGAATGGGCATTAGATGCGACAGCATATAAAGAGTTTAGAGTAGTTGAATTAGATCCAAGCGCAAAGATCGAAGTCACTTATTATGATAAGAATAAGAAAAAAGAAGAAACGAAGTCTTTCCCTATAACAGAAAAAGGTTTTGTTGTCCCAGATTTATCAGAGCATATTAAAAACCCTGGATTCAACTTAATTACAAAGGTTGTTATAGAAAAGAAATAAAACAAAATAGTTGTTTATTATAGAAAGCAATGTCTTGATTGAATATGTGTAGTGAAAATTATCTTTCATCAAATTCTCATTCATGCACGAATGGTTCTTCCCCACCTAATCAGATATTAGGTGACTTATGGGGAGAAATCAGTTAGGATGAAAAAGTGGATAATCCTTTTTTAGGCAGGTACTTCGGTACTTGCCTATTTTTTTATGTTATAATCTTTCTAGACGTATTCAAAGGACGTCTTTTTAGATTGTATGTTATAGCTAGCTTTCGGGCTAGTTTTTTGCTATGATGTGTTACACATGCATCAACTATTTACATCTATCCTTGTTCACCCAAGCATGTCACTGGGTGTTTTTTTCTTATGATAGAGAGCATAGTTTTCATACTACTCCCCCGTAGTATATATGACTTTAGCATTCCCGTATAATAGTTTACGGGGTGCTTTTTATGTTATAATTAAGTGTATATAGTAGGAGTGAACTATATAGCCTGTTAAGTGGCCTAGTAACCTAACACTTATCCTGCAATTGATATCCTTTTTGCCCTTCACTCGATACATATATCTCAACAACATAGAAATATTACAGTCGCTACACCGCATCTTAAATGGTGTGGTTATTTTTATTGGAAGTGTGTATCAGGTATCAGTAATGTTAAAACACCAGCTAAAAATGAAAAGAATTCACCAGTGCCAGCAGGTTATACACTCGATAAAAACAATGTACCGTATAAAAAAGAGACTGGTTATTACACAGTTGCCAATGTTAAAGGTAATAACGTGAGGGATGGCTATTCAACTAATTCAAGAATTACAGGTGTATTACCCAATAACGCAACGATCAAATATGACGGCGCATATTGCATTAATGGCTATAGATGGATTACTTATATTGCTAATAATGGACAACGTTGTTATATAGCGACAGGAGAGGTAGACAAGGCAGGTAATAGAATAAGCAGTTTTGGTAATTTTAGCGCACTTTGAAAAAAAGTGTGTAAAGTTTCATATGAAGTTAATTAATTTATTATAGAATAGTTTGAAATTATGCTATAATCATTTTAGACACAGCAATGTGTTCAAATTTTCATCTATTCATAAGCTAGCCTTCGGGCTAGTTTTTTTGTGCTATATATTTGTTTTAATTAAACAAAATTAGATAATGCAATAGTAGCCATTTTATGTTAATATTACCTTGGGCGTTTTCAAGGAGCGCCTTTCATTTTTTATGTATTGCTCCCCTTCGGGCTAGTATATTAAATTTATTTTTGCGCTTTCCAAATCAATGTATATGTGTTATATTGTTTATGGGAAGTAGGTAAGCATTTCGGTGCTTACCTTTTTTTGTTTTTCTATAAATACAATAAGGTATGTCAATTTGATAATTTATTAATTTTCATTTAATAAGAAGATCTATATAGTTAATGAATAATTAATGTACTTTTTTTTAGTTAGTCATTAAAATAAATTAGTACTAATTACTAAGGAGAATAAAAAATGAAAATTAGAAAATCTATACTTGCGGGAACTTTAGCAATCGTTTTAGCATCACCACTAGTAACTAATCTAGATAAAAATGAGGCACAAGCTAGCACAAGCTTGCCAACATCGAATGAATATCAAAACGAAAAGTTAGCTAATGAATTAAAATCGTTATTAGATGAACTAAATGTTAATGAATTAGCTACTGGAAGTTTAAACACTTATTATAAGCGAACTATAAAAATTTCAGGTCAAAAAGCAATGTATGCTCTTAAGTCAAAAGACTTTAAGAAAATGTCAGAAGCAAAATATCAACTTCAAAAGATTTATAATGAAATTGACGAAGCACTAAAAAGTAAATATTAAAAAAACCACCCGTAAAAGGGTGGTTTTAATTTTCTAGATAATATAAAAGTGTTCATAAATAAAACAGTATAGGTAAACAATAAAGTATTGAAAAAAGTAAGTTTAATATGAAAATTGTTAAATGAACGACATCTTTTGTTTTTATAAATATCAAGAAAATAATCAAACTCAAAATAAATAACGTAACTGTAGTCATAGGCGTCCATACATAATCAGCATTAGTCATTAAGAATGGTGCGGCCATTATGAAAAAATTTATAATGCAGATGAAATAGACAATTAGACTATAAATTAGGTAAATAACAATACACACCCTTCATAAATAAATAATTTAAATCCTATATATTTTAACAAAAGTAAAACACAGAAGTGTAGAAAATAAAAAATATTGGTAAATAAAATCAATAAGTTTAACCAATATGTTGCTCGCTTCATACCGTATATTGCAACAAAAATTCCGATCAAGAAAAATATAGCCCCTATGATAAAACAGAAATCCGATGCTGAATTATTAAAAAATGAGGTGTTTAGAGTTAGAAAATGAGTTAATGAGTTGACTATAACTAATAAGATATTAATTATATTTGTATGGTTCTTCACATGATACCTCCAAGTAAAAAAATCTAATTAATAAAGTGAATGCTTGATGAACAAGCAGTTATTCCAAACAGAATCAATAAGAAAAGTAGAATCAACATGCTAATGCCCCATAAACAACCCTTTTCACTTTCACTATTATTAATTTCTTGACTTCTTTTAAAGATATTATTACTTTTACATTCTTTAGTTGTTTTAAATTTCACGTTTTTATTACTTCCTTTTGTTTAAAAGTTTACAATGAATTTTTGATTATAATAATATATTCAAAATAGTACTATCTAGTTTGATATGTCAAGCAATATTATTATAAAATTGGAATTCTGAGTTGTCTACTCTAATTTATTATATTTACCTATAAAAATACACCTCAAAAAATAGATTTTTCAGTCTAGCTTTTGGGGTGTACATTCCACACAAACATGTGATTATTTTGATGTTTCTATTAAACTTGTAATTTTAAATTTAAAGTCCCTAAAAAGTCCCTAAAATTTTATTTTATATGAGGTATTATTGATAATGATAAAGTTATAAACCTTGATATTATGCTGTTTTACTTTTTGAATGATAAGTAATTTTATGTTAAAAGTCTCCAGTTTGGATACAAAACGGTCGATAACATATAAACGTTATGACTAACTAACTTCAAATCAGTATCATCTTTCTTAGATTCGGCTTTGGCACTATTGTCAGTAAGTGCACCAACTAATAATAAATTTGCTAATGCAAGTGTTGCAACTTTTTTTAGTGAATTGGATTTTGTTTTTTTTACCATCATTATCACTCCTTTTATATAGCTTACAACAAAATAGATGCAAAATTGATTAACTAAATTTAAATTAATTATTAAATCGAATTTATATTTTTAAGTAAATGTTTTTTGAGTATAAAGATGCTGTAAATATAATCGACAAATATAATCGGAATTAAGAAATGAAGATTGTTATGACATTTAAGTTTGAAACTTGGTATAAACAAAATCAAACAACATTTTAGGTATTGTAAATTAGTTAGTTAATCAAAATTAAAAGAACTTTTAACAGTGTTAAAAAATTATTGTTAAAGATAATTTATTATTAATATTCAGTTAATTCAAAAAATAGAGAAAGTCTGGCTATAATAAAGTTGCAATCACGAATTACATAAAAAAGGAGAGATAATTTATGAAATTTAAGTCATTGATTACAACAACATTAGCATTAGGCGTTATAGCATCAACAGGAGCAAACTTTAATACTAACGAAGCATCTGCCGCAGCTAAGCCATTAGATAAATCATCAAGTACATTACACCATGGACATTCTAACATCCAGATTCCATATACAATTACTGTGAACGGCACAAGCCAAAACATTTTATCAAGCTTAACATTTAATAAGAATCAAAATATTAGTTATAAAGATATAGAGAATAAAGTTAAATCAGTTTTATACTTTAATAGAGGTATTAGTGATATCGATTTAAGACTTTCAAAGCAAGCGGAATATACGGTTCATTTTAAAAATGGAACAAAAAGAGTTATCGATTTGAAATCAGGTATCTACACAGCTGACTTAATCAATACAAGTGACATTAAAGCTATCAGTGTTAACGTAGATACTAAAAAGCAACCTAAAGATAAAGCTAAAGCAAATGTTCAAGTGCCATATACAATCACAGTGAACGGCACAAGCCAAAACATTTTATCAAACCTAACATTTAATAAAAATCAAAATATTAGTTACAAAGATTTAGAGGGTAAAGTTAAATCAGTTTTAGAATCAAATAGAGGTATTACTGATGTTGATTTAAGACTTTCGAAGCAAGCGAAATATACAGTTAATTTTAAAAATGGAACGAAGAAAGTTATCGATTTGAAATCAGGTATTTACACAGCGAATTTAATCAATTCAAGTGATATTAAAAGTATCAATATTAACGTAGATACAAAAAAACATATCGAAAATAAAGCTAAAAGAAACTATCAAGTTCCATATTCAATTAATCTAAATGGTACATCTACAAACATTTTATCGAATCTTTCATTTTCAAATAAACCTTGGACAAATTACAAAAATTTAACTAGTCAAATAAAATCAGTACTGAAGCATGATAGAGGTATTAGTGAACAAGATTTAAAATATGCTAAGAAAGCTTATTATACTGTTTATTTTAAAAATGGTGGTAAAAGAATCTTACAGTTAAATTCAAAAAATTACACAGCAAACTTAGTTCATGCGAAAGATGTTAAGAGAATTGAAATTACTGTTAAAACAGGAACTAAAGCGAAAGCAGACAGATATGTACCATACACAATTGCAGTAAATGGCACATCAACACCAATTTTATCAAAACTAAAAATTTCGAATAAACAATTAATTAGTTACAAATATTTAAACGACAAAGTGAAATCTGTATTAAAAAGTGAAAGAGGTATCAGTGATCTTGACTTAAAATTTGCGAAACAAGCAAAATATACAGTATATTTCAAAAATGGAAAGAAACAAGTAGTGAATTTAAAATCAGACATCTTTACACCTAATTTATTTAGTGCCAAAGATATTAAAAAGATAGATATTGATGTTAAAACAGGGTCAAAAGCGAAAGCGGATAGCTATGTACCATATACAATTGCAGTAAATGGCACATCAACACCAATTTTATCAAAACTAAAAATTTCGAATAAACAATTAATTAGTTACAAATATTTAAACGACAAAGTGAAATCTGTATTAAAAAGTGAAAGAGGTATCAGTGATCTTGACTTAAAATTTGCGAAACAAGCAAAATATACAGTATATTTCAAAAATGGAAAGAAACAAGTAGTGAATTTAAAATCAGACATCTTTACACCTAATTTATTTAGTGCCAAAGATATTAAAAAGATTGATATTGATGTAAAACAATACACTAAATCAAAAAAAAATAAATAAATCTAATAATGTGAAATTCCCAGTAACAATAAATAAATTTGAAAACATAGTTTCAAATGAATTTGTGTTCTATAATGCAAGCAAAATTACAATTAATGATTTAAGTATAAAACTTAAATCAGCAATTGCAAATGATCAAGGGATAACTAAACATGACATAGAACTTGCTGAACGCGCAGTGTATAAAGTGTATTTTAAAAATGGTTCGTCAAAATATGTAGACTTAAAAACTGAGTATAAAGATGAAAGAGTATTTAAAGCAACTGACATTAAAAAGGTAGATATTGAACTTAAATTCTAATCTTTAATTTTATAATAAGGCATCTCACAATCGTGGGGTGCCTTTTACATTTGTAGAGATGTGATGCTTGAATGTTTGAAGTGATTTGCCAAAAGTTATATAAATT
>NZ_JACYHC010000227.1:0-513 GCF_017152085.1 Staphylococcus sp. EG-SA-2 | reverse complement strand
TAAGCATGACTGGACACAAACAGCTAAATAAAATCAAGATGCTTGCAGTGATTTTAACAATTAATGTTAGATTGTCACTGCATTTTTTAATGCATTCGTTATTATTCAGAATGATCAAATTTATTTATCTACCTTCAGTGACTAGTTAATACTTGATTTATTCAAAAAATATACATTTACTCTATTCGTTTGATATCATTACTAATCTAAAATATGTATTTCAAATCCTCCATAGTATAACTGAAGTCATTTTCACAAAAATAAAAAGCCTTAACCACAAGATATCTTATTCAAATATCATGTGTTAAGGCTTATTTTAAAATTTATAACAATTTTTTGAGCGCATGTGGAATACCATTTTCATTATGATCCAACGTAACTTCATTTGCATATTGCTTAAGTTCATCTGATGCATTCCCCATAGCAATAGCTAGACCTGCGACTTCAAACATTGATTTATCATTCATACTATCACCAAAAGCAATGACTTGATCCACCGAATATCCCAATTTG
>NZ_JACYHC010000226.1:0-513 GCF_017152085.1 Staphylococcus sp. EG-SA-2 | reverse complement strand
GTTCAGCAAAGCCGCGTAAATTAAAGTTACGACTCGTAATATCAGGAATATAGCGTCGACGATGTAGCAATGTTTCCACGTAACCTAAAGCTTTGGCATCTTTTACAATATCAGACATATATTGTTTTACACCTGGGAAACTAGCTAAATAATCATCAATGAATGCTTTTGCTTTTTTACGAGTAATACCTAAACTTTGACTTAAACCATAATCACTTATCCCATAAACAATTCCAAAGTTAACTGCTTTTGCTTGACGACGCATTAAACTATCGACTTGATCAGCTTCTACACCAAATACTTTCATAGCAGTTGCTGTATGAATATCATCGCCGTTGATAAATGCTTCTTTCATACTCTCATCTTGTGTAATGTGTGCTAATACGCGCAATTCAATTTGAGAATAATCTGCTGATAATATAACGCTATCTTTTGAAGTTGGTTTAAAGGCTTTTCTTATTTTACGCCCTTCTTCAAGTCTAACCGGAATATTTTGTAAATTAGGATCTACAC
>NZ_JACYHC010000225.1:0-514 GCF_017152085.1 Staphylococcus sp. EG-SA-2 | reverse complement strand
AAATGCGTTGCAAATGTATGTCTGAGCTTGTGGGGATGAATCTCACTTACGCCTGCTGTTCGTTTAACAATATCATTTAAAACATATCGTACACCGCGTTCAGTGATTGCTTCACCCTTCATATTTACAATAAGAAAATCATGATTGCATGACTGAATTGGTTTGAAATGTTCTAAATAATTTTCGATGTTTTGTCTACAATAAGCACCAAACGGTACAAAGCGCTCTTTGCTCCCTTTTCCTAATACGGTAACACCATTCGCGTAAAAATCTATATCTTGTTTTTTAATATTAACTAATTCCGAAACACGGATACCTGTAGCATATAACAATTCAAGAATAACTCGATCCCGTAAACTTTTTGAAGTGTCCTCTTCTACAGTTTTAAATAACGCTTCCATTTCTTCTTCGTAAAAGAATTGCGGAAGATATTTTTCTTTTTTCGGATGTACTAATTGAACAAATGGATTAATAATGTTCTCATCAAGCGTCATCCAATATTCATAGAAAGTTC
>NZ_JACYHC010000224.1:0-514 GCF_017152085.1 Staphylococcus sp. EG-SA-2 | reverse complement strand
AAATGCGTTGCAAATGTATGTCTGAGCTTGTGGGGATGAATCTCACTTACGCCTGCTGTTCGTTTAACAATATCATTTAAAACATATCGTACACCGCGTTCAGTGATTGCTTCACCCTTCATATTTAAAATAAGAAAATCATGATTGCATGACTGAATTGGTTTGAAATGTTCTAAATAATTTTCGATGCTTTGTCTACAATAAGCACCAAACGGTACAAAACGCTCTTTGCTCCCTTTTCCTAATACGGTAACACCATTCGCGTAAAAATCTATATCTTGTTTTTTAATATTTACTAATTCCGAAACACGGATGCCTGTAGCATACAACAATTCAAGAATAACTCGATCCCGTAAATTTTTTGAAGTGTCCTCTTCTACAGTTTTGAATAACGCTTCCATTTCTTCTTCGTAAAAGAATTGCGGAAGATATTTTTCTTTTTTCGGATGTACTAATTGAACAAATGGATTAATAATGTTCTCATCAAGCGTCATCCAATATTCATAGAAAGTTC
>NZ_JACYHC010000223.1:0-516 GCF_017152085.1 Staphylococcus sp. EG-SA-2 | reverse complement strand
TAGCACGTAGCGTACTATAATACATTGTCGGAATCATGATAATAAATGTAGGGTGATATTGTGCAATCATGTCATTCAATTCTTCGCCGTTAAAGTAACGTTGAAGAATAAGTGTGCCACCTGACATCAATACTGGTAATACAGTATCGTTAAACCCTAAAACATGGAACATTGGTGTTGATACAATCGTAATATAGTTTGAATTGAACTTATACGTCAGCTCTAGGTTTGCACCGTTATGAACAAATGATTCATATGAGAACATCACACCTTTAGGTGATCCGGTTGTACCACTTGTATAAATTAATGCTGCAAGATCTTGTGGTTCGACAGGTGTTGCTTGAAAAGGTTGGTGATAATCTGGATTTACGATTTCATCATATTGCGCTACATCAATATCCATATGCAATAAGTTTTGGTCAATATCGGTGAGTGAACTTAAATGTTTTTCAGCATAGAAGAGCAGTTTTAATTGTGCATCTTCCACAATGGCTGCAATTTCTTTTGGGTTAAGCC
>NZ_JACYHC010000222.1:0-516 GCF_017152085.1 Staphylococcus sp. EG-SA-2 | reverse complement strand
CTTGTATTGCCTGACGCAAAATTTGTAACCCATATGTACCGCTTTTTTCAGGATGGAATTGAATACCAATATAATTGTTAAATTGAACAATTGCCGGAATATCAGCCCCATACTGCGCATATGCAATTACATTTTCTGACATCGGCGCTTGATAAGAATGTACGAAATAAACATCTTGATTTAACATAGGGTGCTTACTCACTAAATTATTCCAGCCTAAGTGTGGCACTGGGTATTCTGTTTGGATACGCGAAATATTTCCTGGGATTAACCCTAATCCAGATGCATCGCCTTCATCACTATGCTCATACATTAATTGCATGCCTAAACAAATACCAATCATCTTCTTATCAGTATTCTTAGCCAATATTGCATTGAGATTTAATCGCTTTATCTCTGACATCGCATCTTTAAAATGGCCGACACCGGGCAATATGATTGTTTCTGCTTGATCGATTATTTTTGAGGTATTTGAGACAACCACCTCATACCCTAAATGTTCAATAGCGCGTTTTA
>NZ_JACYHC010000221.1:0-516 GCF_017152085.1 Staphylococcus sp. EG-SA-2 | reverse complement strand
CTTGTATTGCCTGACGCAAAATTTGTAACCCATATGTACCGCTTTTTTCAGGATGGAATTGAATACCAATATAATTGTTAAATTGAACAATTGCCGGAATATCAGCCCCATACTGCGCATATGCAATGACATTTTCTGACATCGGCGCTTGGTAAGAATGTACGAAGTAAACATCTTGATTTAACATAGGATGCTTACTCACTAAATTATTCCAACCTAAGTGCGGCACTGGGTATTCTGTTTGGATACGCGAAATATTTCCTGGGATAAACCCTAATCCAGATGCATCGCCTTCATCACTATGCTCATACATTAATTGCATGCCTAAACAAATACCAATCATCTTCTTATCAGTATTCTTAGCCAATATTGCATTGAGATTTAATCGTTTTATCTCTGACATCGCATCTTTAAAATGGCCGACACCGGGCAATATGATTGTTTCTGCTTGATCGATTATTTTTGAGGTATTTGAGACAACCACCTCATACCCTAAATGTTCAATAGCGCGTTTTA
>NZ_JACYHC010000220.1:0-516 GCF_017152085.1 Staphylococcus sp. EG-SA-2 | reverse complement strand
CAGGAAAAACAGTCGCTATTCCAAAAGCTAATGCTAAAATCAAAAATAATATAGCTCTAGATACTATTAATGCCATAATAACAACCCCTTTGTTTAATATCGAGTTTGCAAATTTACGTTTATCAGCATTTCTATGATCAGTACTTCTACGGGTAGCGTTTCTATGTAATTTACATCATCTTAACATATAAATACTTCGCTATTTAATTGAAAACATATCTTATTATTCTTTGTCCGTTCTGACATTTAATATCTAACCTTAGGCATTTCACTTGTTAATAAATTTAACTTTCTTCCACTAACCGTCCCTAAACCCAATCCCGCAACAGTTTTTAACTTTTTCGTTGTTGTCCTGACATCCTCATTAAGAAAGTTTATTCTGCTTAAAACTTATAATCCACACCCTGAGCAAACGCTCCTTATGACAGAGTATTAAAATAAGCCGATAAAGATACACACCTTTACCGACTATTTAAAATACACTTCACCAATTCATTTTAATTTAATGGATTGAAG
>NZ_JACYHC010000219.1:0-26103 GCF_017152085.1 Staphylococcus sp. EG-SA-2 | reverse complement strand
CCATGTACTTGGCCAACAATTTCCATATATGGAATTCTTCGTTTAGGGTCTTTACTTTTTGTTCCTTTAATATCGTTTACATCATAATAATCATCAGACGCTTTATTCTCATAATTTTGCACAGATGTATCGTCATTCGAATCAAATGTTTGATCCATTTCTTGTAGAATTTCTTGTTGCTTTTTGAAGTAGTCTTCATCTTTTTCACGTGTATTATTATAACCGGAAGATTCATCATCAGCTATTAAACTTTCAGACGTTTTCGTTACGAATGGATTATATGAATCTTCTCTTATAACTATTTCATCGTTTTGATTTTCTACCATAAATGGCTTACTGTTACTTTCTTCAGATGAAAACGTCTTCTCTTGATTATTCTCTGTGTTTTGTCTTTGTTCAAATTCGATTTTTTGTTGTTCGAATGAATGTAACACTTTATTTTTTTTCGGCACATAATCCAAGTTATTTTTAGGAATTAATATACGGTCTTTAAATGCTTCTTGTATTTTGCTCACTATCAATTGATATAGTTGCTCTTCTTTTGATAAACGCACTTCTAGTTTTGTTGGATGAACATTTACGTCTACTAAGATTGGATCCATTTCAATATTAATATAACAAATCGGGAACCTACCTATTGTTAAGAGTGTATGATAGCCTTCTAAAATCGCTTTATTTAGCATAAAGTTTTTAATGTATCGTCCATTAATAAAAATAGAAATATAGTGCTTATTACTTCTAGAATGTTCAGGCTTTGCAACAAAACCTTCAATGTGATAATCACTTGTATCTCCAGATATATGTACTAAATCTCGTGCAACTTTCATCCCATAAATCTCTGCCATCACTTCATTAGTTCGTCCTGAACCATTTGTACTTAACATTGTTTTGCCATCTGAAATGAGTGCTATTCGAATGTCCGGATGGCTCATAGCCATTCTATTGACAATATCTGTTATTTTACCTAGTTCAGTGTATAAACTTTTAATATATTTTAAACGTGCTGGTGTATTATAAAATAATGATTCTACAAGTATATCTGTTCCTTTTTTCGCTTTTGCAGGCTTATGATTTAATATTTCACCATTTTCTACATATATTTCATTTCCATTAGCATTATCCGTGCAAGTCTTCAATGTTACTTTAGCAACTGATGAAATACTGGCTAGTGCTTCACCACGGAATCCTAATGTCCTAATATGAAATAAATCTTCATCTTGATCTAATTTACTAGTCGCATGTCTATGAAATACTAATCCTAAGTCTTCCGCTTCAATTCCGCTTCCATTATCGACTACGCGAATAGATTGGACGCCAGATTCCTCTACTTCAATGCTTATTTCTGTAGCGCCTGCATCTATAGCATTTTCCAACAGTTCTTTCACAACAGAACTCGGTCTTTCAACTACTTCACCTGCTGCGATTTTATTTGCTAATGAGGTTTGGAGTTCTTTAATTTTCCCCATTTTGCAACACCTCTATTTTAATTGATTTTGTAATTCACTTAACTTCACCAATGCCTCAATTGGTGTCATATTAGATAAATTCAAATTTTTAATTTGTAGTTCAATCTCGCTTTCTTGATCATTTTCAAACAAATCAAATGATGCTTGTTCAAAGTCTTTTTGAGATAAAGTATCAGTTGTTTCTTCAACACTTAAGTTTAAATTTTCTTGATTAATTTCAGGTTCATTTTCGACCATTTTTAAATTTGATATCGATGATTTTTTACCAGCAGACGCTTCAAACTCGCTTAGAATCACTTGTGCTCTGCTAATAACTTTTTCAGGTAAATCAGCTAATTTCGCAACTTGAATACCATAACTATCGTCAACTGCACCATCTTTGACTTTATGCAAGAATATAAGTTCACCTTTATATTCATTAGCAGCGACGTGAACATTTTTTAGACTTGGTAATGCTTGATCTAATGTTGTCAATTCATGATAATGTGTTGAAAATAACGTTTTAGCATGCGATGTTTCAGCTACATACTCTATCATTGCCTGCGCTAAAGCTAAACCGTCATACGTTGAAGTACCACGTCCAATTTCATCGAAAATAATCAAACTATCCTCTGTTGCATAAGTTAATGCCTTTTGTGCTTCTAGCATTTCTACCATAAACGTACTCTTACCTGAAACCAAATCATCTGCCGCACCTATTCTAGTGAATATTTGATCAAATATAGGTAACACTGCCTCTTTACAAGGGACATAAGCTCCCATTTGGGCCATTATACTAATTATGGCAACTTGTCTCATATATGTCGATTTACCAGACATATTCGGACCTGTAATTAAATATATAAATGTTTCATTATCTAATCGACAATTATTAGGCACATAGTCATTATAATCCATTACTCTTTCCACTACTGGGTGCCTAGATTCCACTAATTCTAATGTTTTATTTTCACTAAATGAAGGCCTAGTGTAATTATATTTTTGAGCAATTTCTGCAAAGCTCTGTAAACAATCTAGCTCTGAAATAATTTTAGCTTGTTGTTGTAAACGTTCAGTATATTTTTTAACTTCTTCACGTAGCTGAACAAATAATTGATATTCTAATTCGATGGCTTTGTCTTCCGCACCTAAAATGATATCTTCTTTTTCTTTAAGTTCATCAGTTATAAAACGTTCAGCATTCGATAACGTTTGCTTCCTCATATAACCAAATTCACTTGGTTCAAAATTTTGCAAGTTGGCACGTGTTATTTCTATAAAATAACCAAACACTTTATTAAAGCTTATTTTCAATGATTTTATTCCTGTACGTTGTCTTTCTTTGGCTTGTAATTCTGCTAACCATGTTTTTCCGTTTTTTGAAGCTTCAAGATATTCATCTAATTGCGTATTAAAACCAACTTTGAATAGTCCGCCATCTTTAACTGAAATTGGTGGTTCTTCTACTAAACTCTGTTCTAATATATCAAGTAAATCATCAAGGGGTTCTAGTTGATTAACTTGTACAAGCGTATTCTGATTCATAGAATTTAGTAATGCTTTAATATTCGGTATTTCAGAAATGGAATGTTTAAGTTGAATTAAATCTCTCGCATTAACATTTCCGTAACTAACACGCCCAACAAGACGTTCAATATCATACACTTGATTAAGATATGTTCTTAAGGTGTCTCTTTCTATGAAATGAGCACTAAATTCATCAACGATATCTAATCGTGCTTCAATTTGTTCTTTACTTATTAGTGGTCTATCTATCCATTGTTTTAAGCGGCGTGCTCCCATTGGTGTTTTCGTTTCGTCCATTAGCCAAAGTAGCGTTCCTTTTTTTGATTTTAATCGAATGCTTTCCGTTAACTCAAGGTTTCTCTTAGCATAAAAATCCATTTTCATATAATCTATAGCTGCATATTGAACAAAATCCTCGATATGCGATAAATCACGTTTTTGTGTATGATGAATATAATCTAGCAATAATTGTGTCGCTTGATACATTAATTTATGTTCAGTTTGATTCACACTATAGATTTCTGATGATAACGTTTCCCTGACTGTTATTGTTTCTGTCACCATATTAATTTGTCTTTTTAAATTATCGGAAATATTGTCATTGATAACAACTTCGTTAGGGTTTATCGTCGTAATTTCATTTAATAAAGTCGCTTCATCATTAAAATGTGTAACCTTTAATTCGCCAGTAGAAACATCACAGTAACTAAGCGCAATTTCAGGTTGATTCATAACAAAACTTAAAATATAGTTATTTTGTTTATCATCTACACCACCTTGCTCCATCACAGTTCCTGGAGTCACAATTCTTACTACCTCACGTCTAACCATACCTTTCGTTTGTTTCGGATCTTCCATCTGTTCACAAATAGCTACTTTATATCCATTATTAACAAGTGTATCTATATAACTATCTGCAGAATGATACGGAACACCACACATCGGAATTGGATTTTCTTTTTTAGCATCTCTTTTAGTTAAAGTAATTTCAAGTACACGTGATGCCTCCTTGGCATCTTCATAAAACATTTCATAGAAATCACCTAGTCTAAAAAATAATAAGCAATCTTGGTATTCTGATTTTATTTTTAAATATTGCTGCATCATTGGTGTAACATTAGACATATTATTTCTTCACAACCCTTGTCTCTTTTTAAAATTTGTCTTTACAATATATTCGTTTGTAAGCTTTCTAATTATTAATTATTTAACTTATACATTTTAACATACTTACTTTTACAAACCTATTCATACCATATAATCACGAAGCATCTTAAATGTATAAGAAAACGCCTCAAACCTAATAAAATGTGTCAATAGCATGTTTAGAATTAAATTAAAATTCTAACATTCAAGACATTTAATTAAGTAAGGGCGTTCAATATTAAAATGAACAATGACTCTGTTTGAAATCATATATCATAAAATTATTTTATAAACCTTTGAAGAATACCACGTTTTTTTAGAGTAATTAATAAGAAATAACTTATAATAGATCCGATAGCACTTGAGACTATGAACGTAATCATTAGCGGTTTAATGAAGAAGTCTTGAAGCCCAAGGAAATATGCTAATGGTATACAAATTAAACTTCCGATGACACCAGTTCCAAGTACTTCACCGACCGCGGCCATGAATATATGTTTACGATATATGTAAAACATACTAGCCAATAAAACTCCAATCATACTACCTGGAAATGCAAAAGCTGTACCAGTACCAAAAAGAACTCTTAAAATTGATGATATAAGCGCTTGAGCTAATCCATACCAAGGACCTACTATGACCGCACTTAATACATTTACAAAATGCTGTACTGGTGCTGCCTTAACTGGTCCTAGAGGAATGATGATAATACTGCTTAATACAACATTTATTGCAATTAAAAGTGCAGTTATAGCCAGTTTTCTTGATTTCATATGATTGTTCTCCTTTTTGTTTGTAATTAATCACTATGCTTGGCTTTATTATGGTCATTTAAACGTGTTTCCATTGTTGATACAAACATTTTCAATAATTGATTCGCTTCATATTGTGAAGTTTGAAACTGTTCAACTATGGGCAATGTATTTATTTCTGCTTCTATACTTTGAATGGTATGTTCCGACTGTTCTAGCGCATTTTGTTTCCCGTAATTTTGAAAGTTTACTGCTTGTTTTTGATGCTTTTTTAACATATCCATTTTAGTCTTTATCGTTTGGTTCTGATGAATCTGTGCTTCAATTTGTTGATATGTTTTGATAGTATCCAAATTTTTAATTTTATTTGCAATATTATCCGCTTGTTTCAACACGTCATCTTTATTATACATTTATTGAATCACCATTTCCGGCTCTACTTCCTTTACAAAACTGCCATTTAATGAATACTGTTTAGCTTCATCTATTCGTACTTCCACTAGTTTACCAATCATTTCTTTAGGTGCTTTGAAATTAACTAGCTTATTTTTATCAGTGTAGCCAGCAAGAACCTGATCATCTTTTTTACTACTACCTTCACAAAGTACTGTTACAGTTTGTCCTTCGTACTTACTCATAGCTATTTGTGAATAATGACCAACTTTTTTATTCAAACGTTGCAATCGTTCCTTTTTGACATTTAAAGGTACATTATCTTTCATTTTAGCAGCAGGCGTACCATCACGTTGTGAATACAAGTACGTATATGCATGTTCAAAACCAACTTCATCATACAGAGTTAAAGTTTCTTCAAATTGTTCCTCTGATTCATTTGGATACCCTACAATAATATCTGTAGTTAATGCTACATTAGGAATTCTATCTTTGATTCGTTTTACTAAATCCAAATAACTTTCTCGTGTATATTTTCTACCCATTATTTTTAATACTGCATTATTTCCAGATTGAACTGGCAAGTGGATATGAGGAACGATATTACCACCCTCTGAAATAACATCAATCATGTGATCTGTAAAGTCCCAAGGATGACTTGTTGTGAAACGAACTCTTGGAATCGCTATTTTAGAAATTGCTTGTAAAAGATCTCCTAAGTCATATTCTATATCCTGTAAATCTTTACCATAAGAATTTACATTTTGACCTAAAAGCGTTATTTCTTTGTAACCTTCACGAGCAAGTTCACGTACTTCATCTATAATGTCTTCAGGTCTACGGCTTCGTTCTTTACCTCTTGTAAATGGAACAATACAATATGTACAAAACTTATCACAACCATACATAATATTGACCCATGCTTTAATGTTGCCTTCACGGACTTTTGGAAGATTTTCAATAACGTCTCCTTCTTTAGACCATACTTCAACAACCATTGCTTTAGATAAGTATGCTTCTTCTAAAATTTCTGGTAAATGATGAATATTATGTGTACCAAATATCATATCTACATTTTGATACGATTTTAAAATTTTATTCACTACTGACTCTTCTTGTGACATACAACCACAAACACCGATTAAAATATCAGGTCGTTCTTTTTTCAAATGCTTCAAATTACCTATTTCACTAAACACTTTGTTCTCGGCATTTTCTCTAATCGCACATGTATTAATTAAAATAACATCTGCAGTGTTAATATCAGTCGTTGCTTGATAGCCTAATGCTTCAAGTATACCAGCAATGACCTCAGTGTCATGTGCATTCATTTGACATCCATATGTTTTAATTAAAAATGTACGCTCGTTCCCCATACCGCGATATTTTTCATCAATTTGGAAATCTCTATTATAACGAACTTCTTGTTTACCTCTTTTTTTCGCTTCTTTTAAATTAGGCGGCTGATAAACATGTTCAAAATATTTACTATAATCTTTTTCTGCTTTCTTATCTCTCTCAGCTAAAACATCTACAGAACTTGCTTTTCTTTGTTCTTCGTTCACTTTACAAAATCCTTTCTATTTGCCCGTATCATTTAATAATTATATTAAATTTAACTATAAAGTGCAAAAACAGTTAAAGTTATACGTCATCTCTAACAAGCCAATTCAAATCCAGTTTACTTCACTTTTAATGTTATTCATCATATTTTTCAGTTAAAGTTTCAATAGTGATGCCATCTGGCACATGATAAAACTTAACTTGGCTAATAATACTTGGACATTCAAGTTCCACCATTCGTTCATTTAATGATTGTATTAAAATTAAACATTCATTCATATTTCCTTGTACTGTCGTTTCTAACGGACCTACTCTAAAATGCATACCAGATTCGTCAATTATTTTAATCGCCTCGTCTACGTAAGGTATAACATTGTCATTGTTTGGTGTTTTAGGAATTATTTGTATACTCATTAATGTGTCTTTCATTTTTAAAAACTCCTTTATTTTTTGTAATAGTAAAAAACTGAGTAGCATAAATGGATCTGTTATAAATACATTTATACGACTCAGTTTTAATTATTAAATAAATTGTTCAGTTAATGCATTGAAGGTGTCTTCAGTAATTTTGATATCTCTTTTAGCAAGTGGTGTATCATCTAACTCTTTAATTTGAGATTCATATGATGGTGTTTCTTTATCTTGATAAACAATACCAGTTACTAAAGATTCATGTTCAATAACAGTTTTAGTCGCTAATTGTTTATCTGTAGAATCATAATTTTCAATGTCATCAACACTTGTTAAATGTTCTTTAAACCAATCGTATGTGTTAATTTTATTATAAGTCACACATGGTGAAAAGACATTAACGAATGAAAATCCATCATGATTAATTGCATCTTCAATTAGTTTTGTTAATCCTTTAATATCGCTTGAAAAACCTTGGGCTACAAATGTGGCACCAGATGATAATGCTAATTCTAAAGGCGCAACATTTTTTTCTATATTACCTTTTGGCGTTGTTTTAGTAACAAATCCTACTGCTGATGACGGCGATGTTTGTCCCTTTGTCAAACCATAAATTTGATTATCCATGACTATATACGTCATGTTCATATTTCTTCTTAAAGCATGGATTGTATGCCCCATACCTATAGCATAACCATCACCATCTCCTCCCGATGCAATAACAGTTAAATCTTTATTCGCCATTTTTACACCTTGAGCTAAAGGTAATGCACGTCCGTGAATAGAATGAACGCCATAAGAATTAATATATCCTGAAAGACGGCCAGAACATCCTATACCGGTGATGATAGCTACTTCTTCAGGTTCTAACCCTATATTTGCGGCTGCTTTTTGAATTGCAGCTTGTACTGAGAAATCGCCACATCCGGGGCACCAGTTAGGCTTAACATTATTTCTAAAATCTTTAAATGTCGCCATCTATACCATCTCCTTTATTTCAGTAGCAATTATTTTGCCTTTTTCTTCGATTTCATGTGGTAGGAAAGGTGTCCCATCATACTTTGTATAATTTTCAATCTTATCATGAATATTGACATTCATTTTTATAATACTAGCCAATTGTCCTTGATAATTGTGCTCCACTACAACGACTTTCTTCGCTTTATTAACTGCATCTTGAATAACGCTTGTTGGGAATGGATGCAATTGTCTAATTTGTATAGTGTTAACTTTTATGCCTTGTTGATTCAAACGGTTACTACCTTCTTGAATTGCACCTTTTGTAGAAATAAAACCGATATAAAGAATATCTGCATCCTCATGTTGTAAGTTAGCTTCTACTGGCGATTCAATTAGTAACTGCTCAATTTTACGCATTCGTTTTTCCATTTGTTGTTGTCTATTTGACGCAGATTCACTAGGTTTACCTTCTTCATTGTGTTCCACACCAGTTATATGATGAATACCTCCTTTAACACCGGGGATAGGTCTAGGAGAAACACCATTGGATGTTAACGCATAACGCTTGAAATAACCTTTATCATCTTCTTCACGTTCAATATCAGATTGAATGATTTCACCACGTTTAATTTCAATGCGATTATAATCTAATTTTTCAACAGTTTGTTTACCTAAAGATAATTGCAAATCACTTAAAACTATAACAGGGCATTGATATTGTTCTGCTAAATTAAAGGCTTCCATAGTTAAATAAAATGCATCTTCTGCATCAGTTGGTGCTACAACTATTTTTGGAATATCACCATGTGTACCATAAATCATTTGCATTAAATCTGACTGTTCTTGTTTCGTAGGTAATCCAGTAGAAGGTCCACCTCGTTGAGTATTAATAATGACTAATGGCGTTTCAGTCATACCAGATAATCCAATTGCTTCCATCATTAAAGATAAACCTGGACCAGCACTAGCCGTAAACGCTCTGACTCCACCATAATTTGCACCAATAGCCATAGTTACAGCAGCAATTTCATCTTCTGTTTGAATAACCGCTCCGTTTACTTTAGATATATTGGCAATCATATATTCCATAACTTCAGACGCAGGTGTAATAGGATATGCCGCCATAAATTGTGAACCTGCAGCAATTGCACCTAATCCAATGGCATCGTTACCAATCATATATAGATGTGGTAGTGCATCTGTTGACTCTAATTCAAAGTCCCCGTCGATTTCAGGTAAGCGGGATTGCATTAATTGATAACCTTCGTTTAATGCTTGGATATTGACTTCAACTACCTTGTCACCTTTTTTAGAAAACATATTAGTAATAAGTTCTTCAAATGTATTTGTATTCAAATTCATCAATGCGCTAGTAGCACCTATTGCAACCATGTTTTTCATTAATGCTGTACCTAATTCTTTAGCGGTTGCTGTAAAAGGTAATTCAATAAGCTGTGCATGACATCCTTCTGGTTTCACAGGTTTAGCCTTGGCATCAGCTAAAATAATACTGTCTTCTCTCATTTCATGATGGTTAACATCAATTGTTTCTTGGTCAAATGCAATCAAAATATCTAAATCATCACTAATTGCATGAACAGGCGTCGTAGAAACTCTAATTTTATTATTCGTATGTCCACCTTTGATACGACTTGAAAAATGTCTATATCCATATAAATAATATCCTTTTCTATTCATAGCCGTAGCGAAGATTTCCCCAGTTGATTCAATACCTTCGCCTTGTTGACCGCCAACTTTCCACGATAATTGTGGTTTCATAGTTATATGCCTCCTATGGATATATTTCATATTAAATGATAACAAAAAGAACCACCGATTTACTATGTAAACAGTGGTACTATATTAAATTCATACTAATGGACGATAGGGTCCAATTCGAATGTTTACTTACGTAATTTTAAAATGTTGAAAATGGATGGTCATCATTTATCAATATACGTTCGATGTGCTTTGTTTTACCTTCTTTGTCTAAATCAATAACAACACCAGATAATACACTTCTACCTTCATTTGGAACAACATGTCTTTGTGGCAAACTAGTGATAAAACGCTCAATTACCTCTGTTTTATTTATTCCTAAAATGCCGTCATAAAAACCTGTCATACCAACATCCGTTATATACCCTGTCCCCTTTGGTAAAATACGTTCATCTGCTGTTTGAATGTGTGTATGCGTTCCAACAACAGCGCTAGCTCTACCATCTAAATGCCATCCCATTGCATACTTTTCAGAAGTTGTTTCTGCATGAAAATCAACAAATATAAACGGAGTTTGTTCTTGTGCTTCCTTGACTAATTGATCTGCCTTTTTAAAAGGATCATCAATATCTGGCATAAACGCTCTTCCTTGCAGATTAATAACTGCAAGTTTAATATCATTAATTTGTATAAATCTCATACCAATTCCCGGCGCTTCATCCGGAAAATTCGCTGGTCTTACTAGACGTTTTGCTTCATCTATAAAATCATAAATTTCACGTTGACCATATGTGTGATTACCCATAGTCATGAAATCTACACCATTTCTTAGTAATTGTTTATATATTTTTTCAGTCAAACCTTTACCATGTGCTGCATTTTCAGCATTTACAATTGTAACTGTTGGTTTATACTTTTGCTTCAGTTGAGGTATGTACGTTTCAATTGCGTCTCGTCCAATTTTACCTACGATATCCCCTATAAACATTATTCTCATGTTTTGTTCATCCTCTCATAAATACTAGTTTAATTCATACGTTCTAATATTTAAAGTAAATATTAAATTCTTTGAATTATTTTTCTTCAATTATAGAGAGACATTACTTTGTCTGAAAACTTCAATATGTTAGTATTAAGACATCAAAATAAATAGGAGTTGTAAATAAATACATGTCTATTAATATTGATCCAGAAAAATTTGCAGAATTAGTGGTTATGTCTAACCCATCAAAATTCGAAGATGCAGAGGATATAGCTAAAGAAAGTTTAAAGCTTTACATTAATGCATATCGTTTAGCAGAGAGATATTCAACAATTGCAACAAATTGTTATGATACTGCAGAAGTTATAAAAGAATTAAAGAAAACAGATTTACAATTAAAATAACTCAACTTAGAAATAAATCCTAATTAATATTGCAGAAGAGAAGATGTGTTACATCTTCTCTTCTTTTTTATTGGTTAGAAAAGCACTCATCTTTATAGGTTTACATAATATAAATATAGTAAATACGAAGCCTAAAACATTTTTATTAAAAGCAATAACTTCTTATTTAATATAAGGTCCGTCTTACTTTCAAATAACCACTGTTTACTATAGTTATTACCGATAAAGTGCTGTCTAATTAGATTGAGACTACAACTTAAAAAAGCTCCCTCACTAATTTGTGAGGGAGACAAAAATTATTTCGCATATTCTACTGCTCTAGTCTCTCGAACAACTGTCACCTTGATATGACCAGGATATTGTAATTCATCTTCAATCTGATTTTTAATATCTCTAGCCAATCGATAAGATTTTAAATCATCAATTTCTTCAGGAGATACAATCACTCGGATTTCTCTACCTGCCTGAATCGCAAATGCTTTTTCTACACCATCATAACTTTCTGATAACGTTTCTAAACGTTCTAATCGACGAATATAATTCTCTAATGTTTCTTTTCTTGCACCTGGACGAGCCGCAGACAATGCATCTGCAGCAGCAACAAGGATAGATATAATAGATGTAGGTTCAACATCACCATGGTGAGAATGGATTGCATTAATAACTGTTTCATTTTCACCATATTTTTTCGCTAATTCTACACCGATTTCAACATGACTACCTTCTACTTCATGATCAATTGCTTTACCAACATCATGTAAAAGTCCAGCTCGTTTCGCTAATGTCTCATCTTCGCCTAGCTCAGCAGCTAACATACTAGCAAGATGCGCAACTTCAATTGAATGTTTAAGTACATTTTGACCGTAACTCGTACGATAGTTTAAACGCCCTACAATTTTTACTAAGTCAGGATGCATATTATGTGCGTTCACTTCAAATGTAGCTTGTTCACCTGCTTCTCTAATAATATCGTCTACTTCTTTTCTAGCTTTTTCGACCATATCTTCAATTCTACCTGGATGAATACGTCCATCAGATACTAAGTTAACAAGTGCTGTTCTAGCAATTTCTCTTCTTATTGGATCAAAACCAGATAATATAACCGCTTCTGGTGTGTCATCAATAATTAAATCAATGCCAGTTAAAGTTTCAAGTGTGCGGATGTTTCGTCCTTCTCGTCCAATGATTCGACCTTTCATCTCATCATTAGGTAAGTTAACTACTGATACCGTTGATTCACTTGTGTGATCTGCTGCTAATCTTTGTACTGCTGTAGCTAATAATTCTTTTGCTGTTTTATCAACTTTTTCTTTAGCTTCTTTTTCTTTTTCTTTAACAAGTACTGCAATATCTTGTGACAGTTCTTCCTCTACTCTTTGAAGTTGCTCATTAATAGCTTCTTCTTGAGTGAGACCGGAGATGCGTTCTAATTCTTGTTCATGCTTCATTATTAACGTTTGAACACTACTCTCTTTTGCATCTACTTGTTGTTGTTTTTCTTCAATTTTTGATTCTTTTTGCTCTAAAATCTCATCTTTTTTATCTAATAGATCAGATTTGCGCTCTAAGTTTTCTTCTTTTTGAAGAAGTCGGGTTTCTTGTCTTTGAAGTTCGCTACGTCTTTCTCGTAGTTCTGCTTCAGTTTGTTCTCTTAGGATTTGGTTTTCTTCTTTTGCCTCAAGTAATTTCTCTTTTTTGATATTGTCAGCTTCTTTATGTGCTTGATTTACAATATCTTCGGCAGTTTGTCTAGCTTGTGATTGCTTTTGAAGCAACAAATTTCGGGCAACAACATACCCTCCAACAACTCCTAGAATGATCCCCAGCAAAATGAGTAGGAGGCTTAATAAATTCACACAAACACCTCCTTTTCTAGGGTTTGCTCTTTATATGAAATTCAATATGACTTTATGAAATTATATATAAATCATACAAATTAATTGTACGGTTTATAGGAGATAAGTGTCAAGTTATCAATTTGCACTTTTGCACTATATTGAATGCTATTTCTACTATTTTCTAAAGTTTTGAAGCTCGATTATAAAACTATTGATAATGTAATAATAAATAAAATAAAAAACCTTATAGTCTCGATTTGTAGTGTATCCCATAAAGTTAGATATTATTCTAGCTTTATGAGATGAATATCACTTTCAATCAATCCTATAAGGATATTTGCTAAGTTTAACTATAGATATAAATTTGTGTACTATTCTTCGTCAAATAATGACTTTGGTGCATCTTCTGTTTCTTCAACATCACCATCAGATATACCTAATTTTTCTCTCAATTTACGATCAATTTCTTCTTTAATTTGTGGATTTTCTTTCAAGTACATTTTAACATTTTCCTTACCTTGACCCATTCGTTCGCCATTGTAAGAATACCATGCTCCTGATTTATCAACGATGTCGTTTTCAACACCTAAATCAATAAGTTCACCCTCTTTAGAAATACCTTGTCCATACATAATATCAACTTCAGCTACTCTAAATGGTGGTGCCACTTTATTTTTAACGACTTTAATTTTAGTTCTATTACCTACAATTTCTTGTCCTTGTTTAAGCTGTTCTGCACGACGTACTTCTAGTCTTACTGAACTATAGAATTTTAATGCACGTCCACCTGGTGTAGTCTCTGGATTACCGAACATAACACCAACTTTTTCACGAATTTGGTTGATGAAAATAGCAGTTGTATTTGATTTAGAAATAGCACCTGAAAGTTTACGTAACGCTTGTGACATTAAACGAGCTTGTAAACCAACGTGAGTGTCTCCCATTTCTCCTTCAATTTCAGCTTTAGGTGTTAAAGCAGCAACTGAGTCTACAACTACAATATCAACTGCACCACTTCTAACAAATGCTTCGGCGATTTCAAGACCTTGTTCACCATGATCCGGTTGCGATAAATATAAATTATCGATATCTACGCCTAATGCTTGAGCATATTCTGGATCTAAAGCATGTTCAGCATCGATAAATGCTGCCACCCCGCCATTACTTTGTACTTCAGCAATAGCGTGAAGCGCTACTGTTGTCTTACCAGAACTTTCAGGACCATAAATTTCAATAATTCGTCCTTTAGGATAGCCACCTACACCTAGCGCATTATCTAATGTAACTGAACCAGTTGATGTAGTTGAAACTCGGCGACCTATATTGTCACCCAACTTCATTACGGCACCTTTACCGAAAGATTTCTCCATATTTTTAATTACTGTATCTAAAGCTTTTTGACGATCGTTATCCAAAGCGAGACCTCCTAATTGAAATTGCTATCTTTTAATTATCTTATCAATACTATACAAGGATTCAAAATAAAATACAAGTGTTTTGCGAATATTTGTTCGTATAAAATCTTGAAATCAAAACGCAAAAACGAACAAACGTGCTTATATTTTTATCGATAATACAATTAATTTGTTGTTCTAAGCCAATTTAATAATCTTATGAGCGCATAATTTTGACTTCTGTTCTTTAATAAATTTCTAGATTTAGACATTTTAAATTGCTCAGTTTTAAATTCAAAGTTATTATCATAGCCTATATGGACTACACCATCATACTCTAATAGAATAATTGCTGATGACACATTAAACAATTTATTAACAAATTGCACTGCATCTTTTAATTGCTGCTCAATAGGTTTATTAATATCAACAAAGTTTTCATTGTGATTAATCATACCCTTTAGAACATCGTTTAAATCCACTTCTTTCAATCGATGATATAAAGCACCATTAGTAATACCATCATATATTACAAAAGGTTCATGAATTTTCTTTATTACAGCTTGCTCAATTAATGTGTCATCTGAACCATAATAATATTCTCCAATACGATCAAGAATTTCTTGTTTAACAGGTTGAATCAATGATTGTGCTTGTTCTTTTGAGTCGGCATTTGCAGTCAATCTAATATATACTTCATGACTTCCCGCCAAAGGCGCAATCGTAGGATTAGTCTGTTTATCGATAAGATCTATTAATATTGTTTCTACTTTAGATTCACCTATTCCCGCAAATCTTAATAGTTCAGAATGTATAATTCGATTATGGTTTATAAAATGTGACAACAATTCATTTTTCACCATTGGTTGCATTTCTTTCGGTGGACCTGGTAATAAAATAATTTGTTTGTTTTCAAAATTCACCATCATTCCTGGAGCCATGCCATGATGATTTGCTAATACAGTTGAACCTTCAATTACTAAAGCCTGTTGTTTATTATTAGGTGTCATTTCTTGTCCTTGTTCCTCAAAATAGCTTTCAATATATTTTAAAGAAGGCTCATCAATAACTAAATCTTTACCAACAATCTGGGCCACTGTATGCTTCGTTAAGTCATCTTTCGTAGGACCTAAGCCACCTGTTAAAATAACAGTATCATATTTTTCTAGCGCATGACGTACACTTGATTCTAAACGTTTTTTATTATCTCCAATAACTTTATGTTCTAATACATTTTGTCCAATTTCATTAAATACTTTAGATAGAAATTGTCCGTTGGTATTAGCGATTTGACCTAGCAATAGTTCTGAGCCTACAGCAATAATGGCAATTGACATTTATATCCCCCTTGTATCGTTTAATTCTTTTTTCATGTATTCCATTTAAAAATTCACATCAATTTTAGATTCAATGTATCAGATGCTACAACACATTTGCCTAAAAAATGAACAAATATTGTTTTACAATATATCATTATAAACAATTGCGTGGCTAATTTCTAAAATTGGGATTAAAAAAACTAGATTCCATATGAAAATGAAATCTAGTATAAACAAATATTTATTTTTGTTTAAAAACATCTCTACCTTTATAAAAGTATTCAATACCAGATAAGATAGTAAAAATAACGCCAATGTATAATAAAATTTGTCCTAATGACAAACCAATCAATGTTGCCAATGGATCACCTAATAACAACCAAGTAATTGCTACCATAGTAACTGCTGTTTTAATTTTACCTAATTGACCAGCTGCACTTACAAATCCTTGTTCAATTTGTAGTAAACGTAAACCAGTTACGGCAAATTCTCTGGCAATAATAATGATTGCTACTACAGAATTTGTTAGTCCTAGTTGCACAAGTACAATTAAAGCACTTGCAACTAATAATTTATCCGCTAATGGATCCAAAAATTTCCCCATATTTGTAACTAAATTCCATTTTCTAGCTAAATAACCATCAACAAAATCGCTAAGGGAAGCCAATATAAAAATAAAACCACTGATTAATAACTCAATTCTTATTTCATATCCTCCTAGAAATGACACATTGCCAAATCCAAAATCAACTAACGCAAACAATATAAAAACTGGTATTAACACTACTCTAAAAACCGTAATCTGGTTCGGAATATTCATTATACATCCTCATTTCTCACTAATTTATTTCTGTTAAAATATTAAAACTAACATGATCCATAACAATAAAGTTATTAAAACTGTAATACCCATGATTACTAATAATTGTATTGGCTCTTTTGATTTACTCTTATAATCTAAGTCTTTATTATTATTGAAAACTGTAATTACTTCGTCCCATTCGGCTTGGTTCGATGGAATTTCATCTTGATGAGCTTGAATTAATTGGTTAGGTTCAATATTTACTACGCTTGCATATTTTCTAATAAATCCTTCGCTGTAATTTTTATTCGGTAGTTGATCGAATTCATTATTTTCAATATGCACTAGCATTTCACGTTTAATTCCAGTACGTTGCTCTAATTCTGTTAAAGTCATTCCTAACCTTTCACGTCTACCTTTTAGCGCTTCACCGACCGTTTTCAATTCATAGCCTCCTTACACTTACTCGAAGAAACCAAAACCACCACCAAACGGATCTCCAAAATCTAAATTATTCTTACTTTGGACTGTCTGTTTCTTCATTTCTTCGTAATGTATTTCTTGATTTTCATTTTCTCTCAATTCGATAATATAGTCAAAATCTTCCATTGTACAAGTACTTGTTTCAACAAATAAATCTGGATGTTCAACGACTTTGATTGATGGTAACGTCATAACTTCGTTAACAAGCTCTTGATGTTTTGGATTAGATTCTCTGGCAGTAACTGCACCATCAATAATGTATACATGATTGGCATCATATTCCCCTTTAATTAGAGAGCTACGTACAGTTTGTTTTATTAAAGTAGAACTAATAAATAACCATCTCTTATGTGCACAAACACTTCCCGCAACAATTGATTCAGTTTTACCAACCCGTGGCATACCTCTAATGCCAATCAACTTATGACCTTCTTCTTTGAACAATTCAGCTAAAAAGTCTACTAACAAGCCTAAATCTTCACGCTCAAATCGAAAGGTTTTCTTATCTTTTGCATCTTGCTCAATATATCTACCATGTCTAACTGCAAGACGGTCTCTTAATTCTGGTTTTTTAAGCTTTGTTATTTCAATTTCATTTATACCACGAGCTATTTGCTCAAAACGTTCAACTTTTTCAAGATTGTCTGTTTTAATTAAAAGGCCTCGTTTACCTTGATCAACACCATTAATTGTAACAATACTTATACCTAACATACCTAATAAACTAGATACATCACCTAAAAGACCCGGTCTATTAATTTCAATTTCGTATTCTAGGTACCATTCTTTTTTCTCTGCAACTGTCATGGTGAACCTCACCCCTTGTTTAATTAACAAATTATGATTCATTGTAATATTCATATTATAACATCAATCATAAAAACATTTGCTCATAAAAATAGTTCTATATTTTAAATATACCAAGCACCATTAACTTTCTGTATAGTTCCAGTAACGCTTCTAGCATTTGAGTGATATAAATAGGCGCATGTATGAGCAACCTCACTCGGTAAAACCAATCGCTGTTGTGGTAATTCAGTTATCATTGCTTGAAGTTCATCTTCTTGCCACTCACTTGCCATATTACCGGCTACAAATCCAGGTGCGATAGCATTTACTGTCACTGATGTTAGTGCAAGCTCTTGACTAAGCGCCTTAACGAAACCTAATTGTGCACTTTTCATCGCCGAATAAATAGTTTCCATACTAGCTCCTGTCTCACCCCAAATTGATGAAATTACAATAATTCTTCCATTGGCACTTTGACGTAAAACATCAACGAAATATCTACATAATCGAATTAATTGCAAGACATTTAACTGATAACATGCATCAATATCATGGTCTTTCATATCTTGTAAAACACCATATAAAGACTGACCACTTGCATATATTAAACAGTCTAATGATTTAATGTCACCAAATGTTTTGTCAATATCAATTGTTTGAGATAAATCCGCTTGTATAAAACGAACTTTATCATCATTAAATTTGCTAGTTAATTCATTTATATCAGTACGATAATATTGCACATAAACTTCAAATCCATCAGTTAATAATTGTTTGACTATCTCAGAACCAATTGAACCAGAACCACCTAATACTAATGCTTTCATTACTTTTTAATCTCCAAACGACTATCGACTTGCTGATCTAAATTTAAATATAACGATGACGTTTCGTTAATACTATCTAACGTGATATTTTCAACAATGTCTAACATGTCAAACACGCTAACACCTTCAAAATACAATTTAGTATATTGATTAGCAATATATTCAGGTGAGTTTAAACTTGATATGAATTCACCTATAAATTGCTTTTTCAAAAGTTCAAATGCTTCTGCATCTTGGAAATTGCCTTTTTTATCACGCAACTCATCTAATAATAATTTTTTTAATTTATCTGGTTCTTCAGTAGCGCTTGTCACGATTGAAAAACTATACGTCGGCTCTAGTACAAATTGATAACCAAATGTATCATCGATAAGTCCTTCGTTTAATAAATTCTGATAAAAATCTGTTTCTTCCCCAAAAATTAACTCAAAGAATAATGACATTTCTAAATCACGTTGTACATATTTTTGAGGCGCTTCTTGTAATGGTTTATTTTTAAAACCAAGCATTAGTCTTGGTGATTGAATTTTCATAGATTCAGTAACAAATGCTTCTTTAACATCCTCCGGTTCATCAACAAGTCCTCGTTCGATTTTGGGTTGGTTAACTTTATTACGAGCATCCTCGTGTTGTTTTACTATTCGACATATTTCTTCTGGATTCACATCACCAACAACAAATAAAACCATATTTGATGGATGATAAAACGTTTCATAACATAGATACAAATCATCTTTTGTAATATCGTATATACTTTCTACACTACCGGCAATATCAACACGTATTGGATGTCGTTGATACATTGCACGCAATGTATTAAACATTAATTTATATCCAGGTTGTTCTTGATACATTTTTATTTCTTCTGCAATAATACCTTTTTCTTTATCAACAGTTTCTTTTGTAAAATAAGGCGTTTCAACCATTGTAAGTAAACGTTTAATGTTGTTTTCAATATTATCAGTTGCACTGAACAAGTAGCTTGTACGATCAAAGCTTGTAAACGCATTTGCTTGTGCATTATCTTCAGCAAACGCAGTAAATAAGTCTTCTTCTTCTTTTTCAAATAATTTATGTTCTAAAAAGTGAGCAACTCCATCAGGTACAGTAACAAATTGGTCTTGTCCAAGGGGTTTGAATTGATTATCTAATGAACCAAATTGTGTAGTGTAAGTGACAAATGTCTTTTGAAAACCTGGTTTGGGGATAATAAATAATCGTAAACCATTTTCTAATTCTTGTTCGAATACTCTTTCGTCTATTAATTCATAATAACGCTCTTTCATTATTTATCCCCTCCTTTTGTCAACACATAGATTGTATCTAAAAATGCTTTTTCAGCAACAGAAACAATATCTTCGCGACTTACCTTCTGTATATCATTTATAAATGTTTCTTTGCTTTGTGGTTGTTCTAATAATATTTGGTTATGCATAATCTCTATAATACTTTTCGGACGATCTTCAGATTCATATCGATGAGAAATGATTACTTTTTTAGCTAACTCTAATTTTTCTTCAGTGAAATCTCCTGCTTTTATTTTTTCAAATTCACTTATAATAGTGTCTTTTGCAGTTTCGTACTTATCACTTGAAACCCCACTCAAAACAAATAAATAGCCATTTTTGCCATCAATTTGTGAATGTATAGAGTACGCTAAACTTTGCTTTTCTCGCACTTCATTAAATAAAACAGATGAAGGATCTCCTCCAAACATCATGTTAAATACAACAAACGCAGCATATCCACTTTGTCCATATTGTGTTGGAAAACGGTATCCCATATTTAATTTAGCTTGATCCACGTCATCATATTCAACAATATAATCAACTTCTTCATCGTGTAAATGATGAGTAGAATGTTGGAATTGATGTTTATCGAATGGTTTAAGTGCAAATTTTTCACGTATTTGTTTCTCAACACTTTCAGGTTCTACATTGCCGACAACATAAACAGAACATTGATCATTATTAATCATTGATTGATATGTATGATATAGTGTTTCAGCAGTAATATGTGGGATTTGTTCTAGTTGTCCTGTAGATAAGTATTTATATGCTTCATTTTCAAACATATGGTCGAGTAATTTTAAAAACGAATATTGTGCTTTATTATCTACCATTGCTTCTATTTTTTTGGCTAATAATGTTTTCTCTTGGTTAACAAAATTATCATTGAATGCTTTATTTTCAATTAATGGATTCCAAATGATTTCTTGTAATAAATCTAATCCTTGATTAAATAATGATTCACCGTTTCTTAAATAACGTTCATTAACAATTTCTAATGAAAATGTAATGACATGCTGATCTTTGAATTTTGAAATTGTACTATTCACATACGCACCATATAAATCGGCTAAGTGATTATTAAACGACTTATCGGTTGGCCATTTCTTAGTTGCTCGAACTAATAATTTGCTTAATAATGATCTAGCTGTAATTGTGTCATATTCTAAAGGTGCCATAAATTTAAAAACTATAGTAGTTGTTTTAAATTTAGTTGTTGGTGAAACTTTGATATGTATATTTGGTTGAGATTGTCTACTCAAATATATAGCCTCCTCTATATCTTCTTACATCTATATTTTTCTAGTGATTTTAAATTGAACTAAGCTATTTTTCATATAATTTAATGAATACAAAATAGGTTCATCTAATTCATTGTAGTGCGTAATTTTTAATAAAATCAAACCTTCGTGTGGCGAAGCATTCAGTACTTCGGATATTCGAGGTTCATAATTTACCGCTTCAATTTCTGTATCAGCGTAACAAATATTATGATTACTTTGTTCTTTTATCGCACTTAGTATCGATCCATTGCTCATTTGATACTCTGTACATGTTAATTCTTTTTTAGCAATTTTATCTAAACAATAGACGACCGGTTCTCCATCGGCAGTTCGTAATCGTTCTATAATGGTTACTGGATATCCTTCTTCAACGCTCAACAAATTTGCATCTAACATAGTTGCTGGTTGCTCATCAAAATTTAAGTATTCAGTTCCGCATTCAAATCCTGCATTTTTAATCATTTGCCCAATACTTATAAGTTCATTCAATGGATAAAAGAAAGGGGGCAGTGATTTAACACTTGTGCCCTCTTCAAAATTATCTTTAATGACTTGTTCAGTAATCAATGCCTGAATTGCTTCATAAACATCGTCGGTTTTTACATTTAATTCTCTGGCAATTGATAAATTACTTGGAAGTTGGTCACCATATTCCAATTTATTTTGCTTAATCAAATTTAAAATGTATTGTTTAACGTTATATACCGCATTCATTTCTGACATTTTTTTACACCTCGTCATTATTAAGATCTATTAAAACTTGTCTAGGCTTGCTTCCTTTTTGTGGACCGATTACCTGATTGCGTTCTAAATCATCCATCAACCTAGATGCTCTATTATAACCAATTCTAAATTGGCGTTGTAACAATGATGTACTTGCCTTTTGTTGTTCAACAACAAACAAATACGCTTCATCATATAAAGCATCTTCACTTTTCATTTCCGATTTATCCACTGGTGCATCTGGTTCCATTTCTTTTACATAATTTGCCTGTTGTTGTTCTACTACATAATTTACAACATCTTGCACCTCTTGGTCACTTAAAAACGCCCCTTGAATACGTGTTTGTGATGAATCACCATTTCCAACGTATAACATGTCACCTTTACCAAGTAACTTTTCTGCGCCGCCAGTACCAATAATAGTTCTTGAATCTGTTTGAGAACTCACAGCAAAAGCAATTCTAGATGGAATGTTATTTTTAATGATACCTGTAATTACATCCACAGAAGGTCTTTGTGTTGCTACAATCAAATGTATACCTGCTGCACGTGCCATTTGTGTGATACGTTGAATCGCATTTTCAACTTCTTTACCAGCTACCATCATTAAATCTGCAAGCTCATCTACAATAACAACGATATAAGGTAATTCTGGTTGCTTCTCATCTAATTCTTGATTTTGCTTACGGATTAATTCGTTATAACCTTTAATATTTCTAGTTGATGAATGTTGGAATAAATCATAACGTCTTTCCATCTCAGCTACAATTTTTTCTAAAGCTTGAGCAGCTTTATGAGGATTTGTAACAACCGGAATTAATAAATGTGGAATTCCGTTATAAACATTTAGTTCAACCATTTTCGGATCGATTAACATAAGTTTAACTTCATGCGGCTTAGCATTTAATAAAATACTTGTAATAATACCATTTATACAAACAGATTTACCACTACCCGTCGATCCTGCCACCAATAAGTGTGGCATTTCATTTAGTGGAACAGTAATTGGATCACCTGATATATCTCTTCCTAATCCAACTTCTAGTTTATTATTAGACGGGAATTTTTCATCTAAAACTTCTTTTAGTGAAACTAATGAAATTTTCTCATTTGGCACTTCAATACCTACTGCAGAGCGACCAGGTATTGGTGCTTCGATTCTAACATCTTTTGCTGCTAAAGCTAATGCAATATCATTATGCAAGTTTACAATTTTACTCACTTTAACCCCTTGAGCTGGTTGAATTTCATATTGAGTTACTGCAGGACCAATTTTAATTTGTGTCACTTTTGCATTTACCCCAAAATCTTTTAATGTATTCTCTAGTACTTGTCCTTTACGTTGTACTTCAGCTTTAGATGTTGCTTTTTGTTTTGCAGGTTGATTAAGTAAAGTTAACGGTGGAACAACATACGATACATTCGTAACTTCACCAGCTTCTTCAATAGTGTTTTCACTTTCAACACTGTTATGAGTTTGTTCTGTTAATTGCTCTTGCTGATCTGCTTGATGATTTACGATGTTATTCGAACTATTCTCTGCATCAAACACTCGTTTTTTTCGACTTGGTTGACACTGGCTTTTACTTTCATTTTCAGTATGCCCATAAATTGGAATATCTCTTTCTTGAGGCACTTCCGTAAAATCACTCACATCTTTTATTTGTGGCTGTTCATTTTGACGTGCCTTTTGTTCTTCTTTAAGTCTCGCTTTTTCTTCACGCTTCAATTGTTTTTCTTGGTTTCTTTCCGACATTTTTTCATTAAATGAACCAAACCAAGCTTTTATATTTTCCAGTACAACTTTTGCGACTTCACGATGTTGATGGTTTGTTAATAAAATAACACTTGAGCATAATAATAAAATAGTAATAATACATACACCAAATAATGAAATTAAAGGTACGCTTAACTCTAATAAATAAAAGCCTAATACACCGCCACCAAAATTTGGGAAATGACTGTGTTGGTATGACTGATACACATAAGAAAGTACAGGTTCTCTTTCAGCTTTGATACCACTATTAAAATGAAAAACTAACTGTGATACAAATAGCAATGCAATTTGCAATACAATCGAACCAGCCGTTCGTCTAGTTTTAGGAATACGTTTAGAGTATGTAATAAAACCAGTTGCTAAGAGTACTAAAATATATGTTAAATATCTACTGTACCCAAATAAATAATTAAAGAAGCTGTCAATTAGACGACCGATTATTCCTAATTGGAAAACACCCAACACCATTAATACAACTACTAAAATAGCTATGACATAACGTATCGGATTATCATTCTTCTTTTTCCTTGAATTTGTTCTTTTTTTTGATGCTGTTTTTTTCTTAGCTGTCGATTTCTTTTTTGCTTGTGCCAATTGACGCACCTCCTTATGTTGCCTTAGTTAAAACGACGTTATTATATATAATTTCCTATTTGATGTTTAGAATATGTAGTCCAAACAGACGATGAAAGAGGTTAGAACAATATCATCTATGTATCAATTTACTTAAGATAACAGATTAATCGTTACCCCTTTCAATTGACCATCATAAAATATAAGTAAATTGTCCATGACAACCATTATATTTCGGTGACTTGTTCTGACCTCTTTTATGTTAATGACTTTTTGATTAAATTTCAGAAATTACTGGAATAATCATAGGACGACGTTTTGTACTTTCGAATAATAGTTTACTAATTTGATCACGCATATTTTGCTTAATTTCAGACCATTCTATGCGTTTTTCTTGTAAACCAGCTTCTACTATTTCACGTACTTTCTCTTCTGCTTCACGTAATAAGTCTTCACTTTCACGTACATATACAAACCCACGAGATTGAATTTCAGGACCCGCAGCTATACGTCTATTTTTAGGATCTAACGTTACTACAGCAATAAAGATACCATCTTCTGCTAAAAGATGACGGTCTCTCAACACGATATTTCCTACATCCCCAATACCAATACCATCTATTAAAATATTTCCCGAATTTACCTTTTCATTTAATATCATATCTTTACCGTTGTAATTAATGACATCTCCTTTTTCCACAAGGAAAATCTTTTCCGGTGCAACACCTGCTTCAGCTGCTAGCTTCGCATGTGCTATCTGCATTTTAAATTCACCTTGTACAGGAATAAAGTATTCAGGTTTCATAATATTAATCATCATTTTTAATTCTTCCATGCAACCATGACTTGAAGCATGAATCTTCTTGTTATTTGGAATAATATGTGCGCCAGCACGTACAAGCTCATTTAATGTATTCGCAATGATAACTTCCATATTAGCAGAAGCCGTAATTGCTAAAAATACAGAATCGCCTTCTTCGATATTCATAATTTTATGCTTATGTTGCGCCATTTGACTTAAGGCTTCTACAGGTTCTCCTTGCATACCAGTAGCTATAATTATCACTTCATTTTTAGGATAATTATCAACTTCTGTTATAGGAATTAGCAAATCTTTAGGAATGTCGAAATACCCCATTTTACGAGCAATATTAAATGAACTTTCAAGTGATCTTCCTAAAAATGACACTTTACGATTTAGCTTGCTAGCAATATTTAAAACTTGCTGAATACGTATAAAGTTCGAAGCATAACATGAAACAATCAAGCGACCTCGCACTTTTGCAAAAGCATCATACATATGATGTTCAATTACATTTTCCGGAGTATTATATCCAGGTTTCTCTGCCTCAGTAGAATCACTGATTAAGACAAATACGCCTTCTTCACCAATCTCTGCCATACGTTTAATATCTGGTGCATAATGTCCATGTAAACTTTGGTCAAACTTAAATTCACCTGTATACACAATGGCACCATATGAAGTGTGAATACAAACACCTAAACTATCAGGAATACTGTGTGTCGTATTAAAGAAACTAATATTCACGTTTTTGAATCTCATAATTGAATCATTGTTAACTGTGTAGTAGCGAACTTTTTTATCAATATTACGGGCTTTCATATTTTCTTTAATTAACGCTATTGTCAATTTAGATCCATATACTGGTGCATCTAATTGTTCTAAAACATAACTCACTGCAC